>JBMFPI010000012.1:0-21008 GCA_049969195.1 Armatimonadota bacterium | reverse complement strand
GCACGTTCCTGAGGCAGACACCGGCAGTCGCGGAAGCACTGACAGCCGGGCGCGGCTTGAATATCAGCGCCGGCACGCTTTCGCCAGACGCACAGCAGTGGCTTCTGAAGGCGATGCAGCAGGTGTGGCAATTTGAGAACAAAATGGCCGACATGGAGCGCCCGTTCCCGGACGATATAGCAAATAATATCGGCCAGGTCAACGTCAGCGTCAATCGGCACATAGAATTCATGGAAGCAGTGCCTCGGGGCCGGACCTTGCTTTTGGGCGCATTGTCGATGTCCTACGGGTCCCGCGACATAACTATTTCCATCTTAGACCCCGAAGGCGAGATTGCAAAACTGTTAGGAAAAGCACTCGTCAAGAGCGAGGAAGAGGGACTACCTCTTCGGGACGCCATCAGAGGTCTCGAGTTCGAAGCAACGAAAATCTTCCAGGCGGAGACGAAGAAGGCCGACGACGGCGAGCCGGAGCCCGAGCATCCCGACGAGCCCGAGCTGCATACTAAGATCAAGTTCAAGCCGGAAGACCGCCGCCTGCCCGCAGTTCAGGCTGAGCTGGCGAAGGCCAGCGGACTCTCGGTGGTCTCGGATTCTTACGGCCCCGGATTGGCCATCGCACAGTTCAGCGGAGAGGAAACGGATCTGAAAACCATTCTCGACCGCATCGCGACGGCGTACCAGTGCAACTGGGAGAAGCACGGCTCAATTCTCGAATTTCGCGACCGCAAATGGTACGAGAAACGCGCCGGGCTTGTGCCCGAGTCGCTGCTGGAATCGTGGCGTCAAACGCTCAAGAAGACCGGCACGCTCGACATAGCCGACCTGGTACAGGTGGCGTCGCTGACCACTGCGCAGGCGTTCGCCAATCTGATGACTGAGGACGAGGCCTTTCAGCGGGCGCAACTCCTGGGAATCTGGATTGGGTCTCGGGACGTGCTGCGTCTTTACGGATCGCTCACCGAAACCCAACAGGCCGCAGTCTTCGCGCGTGGCGGGCTGGATCTACAGGCGCTGACGCCGGAGCAGTGGATACTGGCCGAAAAACTCATCAGCTCAAAAAACGCGTCGTACCTCGCCGACCCAGAAATCCCGGTGACGCTGTCCGCTAAGCGCACGCCTTACGAAAACCGCTTCAGATATGTTTTCACTGTTGCCGCTGAAGGGATGGACCCACTGGAGTGGAGCTTCACGACCCCGCTCTACCGCGAGCCTCAGCCGAAAGCGTCTGCACCGGCGACATCCGATCCATCCAGCCCGAGTCCGCCCCCGACCCAAAGTGAGTAGTGAGCCGGAAAAAGCCCAGTTCCGCGTCCGATCGGCCACGTCGAGTGCGGCTCGGCCGCCGTGCACCTGACCCGCATGCCGGGCGTGCCGGCTTACCCAAAATTCAGAAACCGAACAGCCTCGCCGGCCTTTTCAATGGGCAGAACGACCTCCTATCCACATCAACCAAGCTGTGCTGCAAGCGAGTTTCCAACAGTTTTCCCACTTTGTTAGTTGGCGTCGAATCGGCGAAAACGTCGGGTTTGTTCTATCGCAACAGCCTTCGCAACTGGGAGGTTTGCGCGCCTGTGCTCACGGTGGTAAACTAAATGACAACAGGGTCCGTTTATATTCTTCGAGGGACCGGAAACGGAGACCCAGAGGCTATGAAGCCTGCGACAACCGAAGACGAGGTCCTGATCACACGGTTCCAGCAGGGCGAGACTGAGGCGTTCGACCGGTTGATGGCGGCACATATGGACAAAGTCTACGCTCTAGCGTGGGGGGTGCTGCAGGACCGGGAGGAAGCCAGAGATGCGACGCAGGAAGTCTTCATCAAGCTTTACAAAGCTCTCCGGAAGTTCCCGCCCTCGGACAATCTGAGCGCGTGGCTATATCGGGTGTGCCTGAACCACTGCATCGACCGCAAGCGCCGAGCGAAGCGTCCTAGGGCCGAGCTTACGGATGATGACTGGGAGAGGCTTCGCAGCGCCGAACGCGACGACCCGGAGTTCCGGGCGTATCAATCGGAGACCGGTCGAATGATCAGCCAGGCAGTGGAACAACTGCCCGAACGCCAGAGGCTGGTGTTCGTGCTGCGCCACTACCATTTGCTCTCGATAAACGAGATCAGCCAGGCAATAGGGTGCACATCGGGAGCGGTGAAAGCCCATCTTTCGCGCGCCACGGCCAACCTGCGCAACCGCCTGGCAGGGTGTCTTGCGCGAGAATGTGGGGCCAGTGATCGTGAGTCGGTCGGCCGCGCTCAGGAGAGGTCAGTCCGAGAACCCCGGCCGCGCGGAACGGATTCCTCGCCGGGCCGAGAATGACGGCATCCGGGGCTTTCAGTCGAGCCGAGGCGAGGTGACTGAAATGAATTGCAAACGGATCCAGGAAATGATGGGAGCATACCTATACGGCGACCTTGCTCCCGATGAACTGAGAGAGGTCAGGCTTCACGCGCAGGAATGTCCGGCGTGCCGGGAGGACCTCGAAAGCCGCGGAAGGGTTCTGGCGGCGATCTCGGCCAACGCGCCGGAGCTCAGCGAAGAGGAACGCTCGCAGATAGCGTGGGCGGTCAGAGGTGCGATCAGGAACGGCGCCCTCGTCCAAACCGGGTTCCGATGGGGCTACGCGGCGGCCGTGGCGACCGTCGTTGCCGCGGCGCTGGGAGTCGCGGCCATAATGGTTTATAACTCTTCGAAGACGCAGCCCGTCGTACGGGTAGAGCCCAAGCCGGCTCCCGTGGTCAGCATACAGGAGGAACCGGCATATGCACCTCCCGCGCCGAAACCGGTGACCCCTCCGCAGACCCAGGTTCGCGTGCCTGAAACCTCGAAAGAACCGTCTACACCGCCTCAGCCGCAGGTGCAGGCCCCGGATATCAGACGTCAGCTTGGCACCATTGCGACCATAACGCGCCACGAACGACACAAGAGAAATATTGCGGTGGAGAAACCCGCCCCGGTTGTCGAGGAGCCCCAGTTGGGCGAGCCTTCGCCTTCAAAGGAAGGAGAAAAACTTCCAAAGCCGACCAACCCAAATGATGCCCAGATTGCTCCTGAGTAGACGGCAACCCACCAGTTGCAGGATTCGTTTAACCGCGGCTCTTATACTCGCCGCCATCGGCCTTCTTGCGTCGGCAGTCTTCGGGCAGACGGGACCGACCGTGACCGTGCGGCCGGCAGACTCGCCCTCGTCCGGCGTGCTACTTATTGTTGACGGCAAACTGGTCGAGCTGGAGTCGGCCCAGATGCAGCGGGGAATGCAGGTGATGGTTTGGGTGCGCGACCTCGAAAAGCTCGGATGGGGCACGGTCGAAGCATCCTCGCCGGACCGCGTGACGTTTAGGGGGAAAGGAGTCACGCTCTCGTTCACCAAGGACCAGGGAGTAGCGATGGTCAATTCGCTCGCGGTCCAGCTCCCTATAAACGTCTACCTCCGCGACGGCAGACTGATGGTGCCGCTTTCGTTCGTAGCGAAGGCCCTCGGGTTTGATTACCAGTGTCAGGAAAGGCCTGTTGCAACAATAGTCACAGAGCCACCGAAGACGCCTGCCCGGACATATAACACGCTGCAAGGCGTCGTCACCTATAACGGCGCAGGGGTTGGCGGCGTAATCGTGAGAGCCGTCGACCCCGATTTCACTGTCATAAGAAACGCCGTCGCAAGGACGGATCCGAACGGCGACTATAAGATCGAGGGCCTACCCGACGGGACGTATATGGCGTACGTTTACATCGGCGACAACCCGGCTTATTTCAACCGGGCCTCGGGTGCTGTGGAGGTAAAAGGCGGCGGCGTTTTTCAGGTGCCGCCGATTGCACTGGGCAGGGTCCTTCTACCGGTCAGGCCCAAACCTGGCTCAGAACTCGGGCCGGCTCCAAAAGGAACGATTGGATTCGCCTGGACGACGTGCGACGGAGCATCGGTCTACAAGCTCACGATCAGGAAACGCGGCAGCGACAAGCCGATTTACGAGGTAACTACGCCGAAGGCTGCTGCAGAAGTCCGTGCAAGCCTCTTCACTCCTGGCGCAACCTATGAGGCCGAGGTCAGAGCCGAAAACGAGAAAGGCGAGTTTCTCGGCGGCACCGCCGGCCCGGGCGGAAAGCCCTGGACATTCTCGGCAAGTCGCTAGGCAGCTTTCGGCGGGGAGGCAAGGGGGGTTGTTTCGATGGGGGCATTTCCACCGGTTCCCCCACGTAGTAGAGGAACGTGGAATCGGGAAAGACACCGGTTTTGCATTCCATCTTCCATCGCAACAACCTACGTCACCCAAGCCGGAATTATCCTGAGCACGAGCCTGTTCAGTCCCGCGGGAATCACGTCGTGCTGAACTTGTTTCAGCATCCAGGCCCGCAGGGATCGATCCTGAATCGAGTTCAGGATGACGAGGTCCCCGGCGTTTGCGCTGAAGTGAAAGGGTTACTCGAGATCCTGCCTCCTCTCTCGCTCCGTGAAGGCAGAAGATCCGTCCTGCTTCGCTTTGTAAAGACGCAGACTCCCGTTGCAGGGGCACACAAGAGGCTAGCCTACTGCCCAGCCCGTATATCCGCCTTCCGCGAAGCCAGGACCCGCTGCGCCATAAGTATCCCGCAGACGGACTTGGCGTCTTTGATCTCCCCCGACAGGATCAAGCCAACAGCCTCATCCAGCGGGATTTGGACGATCTCGATGAACTCGTCTTCCTCGGTGTGCCGGCGCGCCTTCACCAGGTCTTCGGCAAGGAATGTGTGCAGCATCTCGCTGGAATAGCCGGGGGCGAGATAGGAACGGAACATGGCCGTCACGCGGTTGGCGTGAAATCCGATCTCCTCTTCCAGTTCGCGGACAACGCAGGCGACCGGATCCTCGCCGGGGTCGAGTGTTCCGGCAGGTATCTCGAGCAATGTCTCCCCCACAGCCTGCCGGAATTGCCGAACCATGACTACTGTGTCGGCGTTCAGGAGCGGGACGGCCGCTACGGCTCCGCGGTGGACCACCACCTCGCGCGTGGTCTCTCGGCCGTTCGGCAGCCGGACCGTGTCCACCCGGAGTTTGACCAGCCTGCCGGCAAAGACCTCTTTGCTGTCTATCGTCTGCTCTTGAAGCTCCATGGCCTTATTATAGCAAAGGACGGCACGGGGAACAGGACGCGTATTCGAGGGGCCTCTTGGGATTGGGGCGCATTCGGCGATTCCGCCGCTTCTGTGCTTCGGGAACGGATGGGCACGGGCCGGACCTCGTTAGCAGACGGACCTGAGTTTCCTAAGCATCTAACCCCCACCCCAACCCTCTCCCGTCGAGGGAGGTCGAGGGAGAGGGAGTCTTGCTTCTGCTCTCTCCCGTGAAGGGAGAGGGGGGTTCTAGCACCGGATGGGCCGGGTATGTTGCGCCGCCCCCCGACTTCGGCGGGATATTTCCGGCGGTGCGCACCGGCCAACCTTTTGTGCCGCGACTGGCGGGCAACATGCCCCGACAATCGAGGCAAAAATCGCCCGGCCCCGCCCTCTATCGCAACAGCCTAGGGAAGAGCTGTCTTGACCTCCGGGTTTGGAGGATGTATAATGACTGCGCTGACGCAGCCAAGAGCCCCTGCCACGCCACAGGGGCTTTGCGACATGTACGGAGGGTGAGTTGAGAATTCTGGTCACGGGCGCGTGCGGGATGTTGGGTCGGCTGGTCTGTTCTGCTTGCGGACAAGAGCATGATGCCATCCCCACGGATGTCCTCGGAGACTGCGAGCACCTCGACATCACCAACACGACCCAGGTGTTCGACGCGATCGAACGATTGCGCCCAGGGACGGTCATCCACTGCGCGGCGATGACGGACGTGGACGGCTGCGAGCGCGATCCGGACCGAGCGCACCTGGTGAACGCTGTCGGCACTTGGAACCTGGCGTGTGCGTGCGCGTCTATCGACTGCCCGATCGTATATGTCAGCACGGATTACGTCTTCGATGGGGAGAAGAACAACCCTTACACGGAGTTCGATCAGCCGAACCCGGTGAGCGCATACGGGGCGTCGAAACTGGCAGGCGAGCAAGCTGTCAGGGAATTGTGTCGCAAGCATTATGTGGTGCGTACCTCGTGGGTATTCGCGCCGCACGGAAAGAACTTTGCTCTGACGATACTGAACCTGGCCGATGCGAGAATCGCGGGCGGGGAAACCAATAAGCCGCTCACGGTCGTCGCAGACCAAATCGGCTCCCCAACCTACGCAAAGGACTTAGCTGAGTTCTTGGTTTCCCTCGTCGGCTCACCGATGTACGGGATCTACCACTTCACGAATTCCGGAAGCTGTTCGTGGTATGAGTTCGCTTGTGCGATACTTGAAGCCGCCGGAAAGACTCAGGTGAGGATCGAACCGATCAAGTCGGAGGATTGGCCCACGCCCACGAAGCGACCGAAGTACTCAGTCTTGCGGCACTACAAAATGGAACTGCTGGGCCGCGACCGCGCAAGGCCGTGGCAGGACGCGGTCAGGGAGTTTGTTCAGGAATGGACTACAGCAAAACAGTAAACCTGCCCAGAACGCCGTTTCCTATGAAGGCCGATCTGCCTCATCGGGAACCCGGCTTTCAGAAGTTCTGGGAACAGATCGGTTTGTATGATAAACTGGCCAACCGCGATGCACCAAAGGGCACATTTCTCTTGCACGACGGCCCGCCCTACTCCAATGGCGACATCCACATCGGCCACGCCCTGAACAAGATACTCAAGGATTTTGTGGTCCGCTATAAGGCAATGAGCGGCTACCGCACACCGTTTGTGCCGGGATGGGATAACCACGGCATGCCCATCGAGAACAAGGTGATGGAGTCGTTCCGCCACAGGCACGAGTCGCCCGACCGGCTCACCGTCCGGCGCGCGTGCAGGGAGTACGCAGCGAAATGGGTCGAGAAGCAGAGGGAGCAGTTCAAGCGCCTCGGCTGCATCGCCGACTGGAATGATCCCTATTTGACGATGAGCCGCGAATACGAGGCGGCGATAATCAAGGTCTTCGGCGAGCTTGCAGAGCAAGGCTACATCTACCGGGGACTCAAGCCCATTCACTGGTGCATATTCGACGAAACCGCCCTGGCCGAGGCCGAGATCGAGTACGAGGAACACACATCGCCCTCGATATTCGTGCGGTTTCCTCTCTTGAGCGACCCCAGGGGTCTTTTCGGAGATAGGCCCGCGGATCACTGCTACACGATCATCTGGACCACCACTCCCTGGACCATCCCCGCGAACCTGGCCGTAGCGGTGCACCCGGATTACGAGTACGCTTTCGTCGACCTGGGAGAAGACCGGTATCTGCTCGCTGCCGAGCTGGTTGGGCGAACGATGGCCGCCATCGGAGCAGACCAGTACACCGTGGATAAAACCGTCAGGGGCAGCGATCTTGAGGGTATGATCTTCAAGCATCCGATCTACGAGCGCGAGTCGGTGCTTGTTCATGCGAATTACGTTACGCTTGACGAAGGGACCGGCGTGGTTCACACCGCGCCTGGCCACGGCCGCGAAGACTTCGAAACGGGACAGCAGTACGGGCTTGAGGTTCTGTGTCCGGTCGACGAGAAAGGCTACTTCACCCAGGAGGCCGGACAGTTCGAGGGTCTGCACATCACAAAGCAGGGCAATGCAGCAGTCTTGAAGGCGCTCCGCGAGGCCGGTCACCTGCTTGCGGAAGGAGAGGTGACGCACAGTTACCCTCACTGCTGGCGATGCCACAACCCTCTTGTCTTCCGAACGACCGTGCAGTGGTTTATGTCGCTGGATCACAATGACCTGCGACGCCGGCTGATCGAGGCCACCGACAGCATCGTGTTCTATCCCAAGGAGACGCGCAATCGACTGCGGGCTATGCTCGAGAGTTCGCCGGACTGGTGTCTGTCGAGACAGCGCTCCTGGGGGGTCGGAATACCCGTGTTCTTCTGCGCAGAGTGCGGGGAGCCGCTGATAACCCGCGAAACGATTGATGCCGTCTACCGTGACGCGGTAGCCAACGGCTCCGACTCGTGGTTTGAAAAAGACGCTGCCGATCTGTTGCCGCCCGGGGTTAAGTGCCCCAACTGCGGCTGGTGGAGGTTTTCCAAGGAGACGGACGTGCTGGACGTGTGGTTTGATTCCGGATCCAGCAGCCGAGCCGTGCTCGAGGGCCACTGGAACCTGGGCTATCCTTCGGACATGTACCTGGAGGGATCGGATCAGCACAGGGGATGGTTCAACAAGTCGCTCGTGGTCGGTATTGCCACCAAGGGCGCGTCCCCGTTCAGGGAGTTGGTTACGCACGGATTCACACTGGATGCGGAAGGGCGCAAAATGGCCAAGACGCTCGGAAATGTCATCGCGCCGCAACAGGTAATAAAGGACGTCGGCGCCGATGTCTTGAGGCTGTTCTTTGCAAGCTGCGACTACTTCGAGGACGTGCGAATCGGCGACGAGATGCTCACGCGGGTTACCGATGCCTACCGCCGCATCCGCAACACATTCAGGTTCATCCTGGGCAACATCTCTGACTTCGATCCCGCAGCACACTCGTTGCGTCACGAGGACCTCGAGGAGCTGGACCGGTTTGCCCTGCATCGCCTGCAGGAGCTTGTCAGACAGGCAACTCGAGCTTACGAATCCTACGAGTTCCACAAAGTCTATCACCTGGTGCACGAGTACTGCGCGGTGGACCTGAGCAGTTTTTACCTCGACGTGCTGAAGGACAGGTTGTATGCGTCGGCGGCGGATTCACGGGCGCGGCGGTCAGCACAAACCGCGTTGTATGATATACTATCTACGTTGGTCCGATTGGTGGCGCCTATACTCGTTCACACGGCCGAGGAGGTCTGGCAGGAGATGCCACGCGCGGACCGGGAAGAATCCGTGCACCTCACCTGTTTCCCGGAAGTTCGGGCGGAGCTTGTGGACGAGCTGCTGGCAGGCCGGTGGAGCAAGATTCTTGAGGTGAGGGACCGGGTCTTGCTTGCACTGGAGCGGGCCCGGCAGACCGGCATCATCGGGAAGCCCTTGGAAAGCCGTGTGGAACTGGCTGTTCCTAAGGAGCTATATGACTTCCTTAAACCGTACGAAAACATCCTGCCTGCAGTCTTCATAGTATCGCAGGTCGAGCTGTCTGAGGCAGAGACGGAGAGAATCGAGGTTCGGCCGCCGCTGGGACGCAAGTGCGATAGGTGCTGGCTGGTACTGGAATCTGTGGGCACGCACCCCGAGCACCCAACATTGTGCGAAAGGTGCTTCCAGGCAGTAGAGACCACGCTGACGTAGACCCAGTATCCGCACCAGATTCCCAGCGCAGGGTCGGATCCGCACGCTGAGCAGGGACGGACGAAATCCGGCAACTGCGGGGTTGTCGCGGTTCCCTTTGCGGGGGGTGGAGAATAGGCCATGGCAAACAAGCTCGATGTAAATAAGTTCAGGAAGTTGCTCGAGAAGGAGCGGGACCGGCTGATATCCGAGCGACATTCGGCAACTCAGGACGAAGTAGAAAGCGGCCTGGAACTCTCGGACTACGACAATCATCCCGCCGACGCAGCCTCTGAAACATTCGAGCGGACCAAGAACTACGCCCTTGACGAGAATTACAGGGAGATTCTCGAGGCGATCAACGAGGCGCTTCGCAAGATCGACGACGGCACCTACGGCATCTGCGACCGCTGCTCTCAGCCCATAAATATCGAGCGGCTCAAGGCCATCCCCTATGCCACACTCTGCATCCAGTGCCAGGAGACGATTGAGAGGCGGTAGAAAAGACCTGTGGTTCTACGGGCCGGCGGCCGGCATGGTTGCGGTAGATCAGTTGACCAAGCTGGGCGCACGTGCGCTGCTTGACCCGGACCGGCCGATCAGAGTGATACCCGGCTTCTTCGATCTCAAGCTCAGCTACAATAGCGGCGGCGCGTTCGGAATACTGCCGGATTGGGCGCCGCTTTTCATTTTGGCCGCCCTCGTAGCCGTTTATGCGATTGTTCGCCTCAGAAGGACCGGCGACGGGCCGAGAACACTGAGCATTGGGTTGGGCCTCTTGATGGGCGGCGCTATCGGCAACCTGATCGATCGGCTTTCATCCCGATTCGGCGAGGTAACCGATTTTCTGAGCTTCCACATCTCCATAAGCGGCAAGACGTACGCCTGGCCGACATTCAATGCTGCGGATATAGGGATAGTGGCGGGCGCGGCGACTATGCTTGTCTACGTGTACGTTATTGAGAAGAGGAGGCGGGATCCGCACAGCGAATAAGCCTGGTATAAAGTACCGGACTCGCGGGCCGGTAATCAAAGTGCCTGCATCGCCAATGAATCTGATCGTCGAGGCAGCCGCTCTTGGGGAAATCGCGCTCGGGATCGGGGACTCCTTGTGCACAACTGGCAGTTTATGCCGCACAAGATTCCCAATCACTTCGATTTCCGCGGCACGCCAGATGGTTGGGGATCCAGGATGGATCTGGTGTTCCTGGTCAGCATTGCGGTTGCATGCTACGTATCGCTAACCGTCCTGAACCGGTTCCCGCATGTTTTCAACCACCCGGTTCCGATCACGGAAGAAAACGCGCTGCGACAATACGCCATAGCAACCAGCGCGGTGCGATGGCTCAAGCTGGAGATCGTGTCGTTTGTAGTGTACGCCGAATGGGGCACCATCGAGACCGCTCTCGGCAGGGCGCACGGCTTGGGCCCGCTTTCGGCACCGATTTTGCTTGTGGCTATGTTCGCGACGATGGCACTGCTCCTGATGCGGGGGTACCGGGCTAGGTAGGCCCTGAGTCAGGCTGTCGCGATAGACATGTGTTCGACGATTATAGCGCTTAGTTAGGAAGCGTCGAATCGTAGAGAACAGTGCGTTCGGGTTCTATTGCAACAACCTCTGGCCCACTGATAACTCTTGACTTGAAACTGCCTATGCGCTCTACGCTGTTCAAGCTATTTGGGGTCCCAATCAGGGCCTACGGGCTGATGCTGGTCATCGGTTTTGTGCTGGGCGTTGGCAGAGCCGCACGCATCGCTAGGGGTCGCGGTATCGCGCCGGAGAAGATCTGGGACCTAGGGCTTATCGTGCTGTTGAGCGGGGTTGTTGGAGCAAGGCTGGTCTACGTTCTCCTTGACCTACCGAACGAGAGCTTTCGAGAGTTCTTCGAGGTCTGGAACGGCGGTTTGAGCTTCCATGGCGGCCTCATATTCGCCCTGGTGTTCGGATGGTTGTTCGTGAGACGGGTCGGGATACCGTTCCTGGTCGCGGCAGATTTCTCGGCACCTTCGGCCGCGCTTGGTTACGCAATTACAAGAATAGGGTGTTTCCTCAACGGCTGCTGCTACGGGGCTCCGACCACGCTGCCCTGGGCTGTACGTTTCGAGGATCACGGGGTCATCACTCCGCCATCTCACCCAACCCAGCTCTACGCCACTCTGGCCAACCTCATTGTCTTCTATCTGTTGACCCGGCTCGAAAAGATGAATCGCGCGCCGGGGTTTGTTTTCACCAGTTACCTGGGCATGTATTCGGTCTACCGGCTCCTGATTGAATTCCTGCGAAAGGGTTACACTGCCGAGCCTTGGCTGCTCGGCCTCACGCACGCACAGTGGGTTAGCCTGGGAGTCTTGGCCGGATGCGCTGCCGTTATCCCGATCCTGTGGAAGAGCGAGCTATCTGACGGTAATGCGCCTGGCGGAAAACCGCGAAAGCCCGCAGCACAAAGGTGAGCGGAGATACCCGATTACCTGTCTGCAAGGGCGCGGCAATCCGATGGAGAGAGAAATGCAAGCAATCGAGAGACTATCTGATTACGAAGTGGTTGTGATCGGTGGAGGGATGGCCGGATGCACGGCTGCCGTCTCGGCAGCCAGGTACGGCTGCGGCACACTGCTGGTTGAGCAATTCGGCTTCCTGGGCGGGTGGTCAACGGCCGCGCTGGTGAACCCGTTTATGACGCACCAGGCCTCCGACGGGACCCCACTGGTTGCCGGTATCTTCGACGAGCTGCGGTCCCACCTTGCCGAAGCGGGAGGACTGCTGGGGTCTTCATTCGATTCCGAATGCATGAAGTTCGTGCTACAGGAGATGGCGCTTGATGCAGGCGTCCAGCTCAGGCTGCACACGTTTTTCGAAAGCGCGAGCTTCGCCGAGGACGGCAGGATTGTTGTCACCTTGAGATCTAAGTCCGGCAAGCAGGAGCTCGTATGCCGCCGGCTCGTCGACTGCAGCGGGGATGCGGATGCGGCAGTATCACTGGGCGCAAACTTCGAAATGGGCGACCAGGAAGGGCTCCCCCAAGCTATGACGCTGATGTTCGATATGGGCGGGGTGGACCTTGTGAAGGCGATGACTTACGTGCGGGACCACCCGGACCAGATGCGCTTCCCCAAACTGCCCCCCGACGCCGAACCTGAGCGGCTTGCGCAGGGGCTCGTTTCCGTGGCCGGCTACTATGACCTCGTAGCCAGGGCGCGCGCCGCGGGCGAGTATGCAGCCCCTGGCGACCTGATCTTCTACATCGCAAGGCCTCGAAAAGGGGAGGTCGTGTTCAACACGACCCACATTGGTGGGGTTGTCGGCACGAACGCTGAGGACCTTACTCGCGCCGAGATCGAAGGCCGAAGGCAGATGATGTCGATAGTGGCGTTTGTGCGGAAGTATGTCCCCGGCTTCGAAGACTCCTACCTGCTGAGGAGCGCGGCGCATGTCGGGGTGCGGGAGACGCGTAGGGTAGTTGGGGACTATGTCTTCAGCGCCGACGATGTAGTCGAGGGGCATAAGTTCGCCGATTGCATCTGTCGGCTGGCCTACCCAGTTGATATCCACTCTGGCAAGGGACACGGTTACACGAGGAAAGAGGAAGAAGAGACAAGGGGAACGCCCGGCGCTCCTGCCCCAGGTGACTGGTACGAGATCCCCTATCGTTGCCTGCTTCCGAAGGGAATCGAGAACGTCCTTGTCGGTGGCAGATGCGTCTCGAGCACACAAGCAGGCCACGGAGCGATCCGGATAATGCCCGCGTGTGCAGCGATGGGCCAGGCAGCAGGCACAGCGGCCGCGCTTTCGCTACGGGCGGGTGTGAGTCCAAGAAAGCTGGATACTGCCCTGCTAACGGCGGAACTCAGAAAACAGGGTGCGCTGGTCTAGAACCTCGCGCGCTCGGCGCTACCCTGCAACGTGCAGTTGATCTACGACAGCCGCGACGGACTGCAGGCTGCGCACGGTTCGCAGGGCGTGATCGCGTGCGGCTGCGGGGACGGCCCCGGTAAGATAGACGATGCCGTTTCTGACCCGGACATCGATCCTCAAAGAAGCTAAATGCTCATCACGGCGTATAGCCGCCCTCACCTGATCGTCGAGGTCCATATCTCGATATCCCACAGCGGCTCCTCCCTATTCCACGGACGGCTCTGCGCCCGTTGTGGAGATTGTGGTCCGGCGTGCCGCGCTTGAAAGCATCCTGCTTTCATGCAGCGTCATTCCATTTGCGGCGGGGTCTCGACAGTGAAGGCCCCAACCGTCGTACAGTATTGTGCCCCGGCGCGCGCGCCTCCGGGGCTGGTAGAATTACCGGTATTCGCGTCCTATGCCGCCTTGGGCATCTGTTCGTCTTCCTCACCGGACGCGATCCACCTGGAGGTGAAGAACTCGCCGTCAGGGGTTAGCTGCTCGGCAATTTCGTCGGTTGATGAGTAGAGCCGAACGGAGGGTCCGAACACAGCCTTGCGTAGTGCAGAAGCCATCCGAGCAGAAGCCGCTACGTGAATACACATATTGGGGCCTATGGAGCGCAGCACGTTCACCATCGCAGCCAGGCTTTCGGGGCCGACAAACACGACTCCCGCAATGTCCAGAACAAGTGAAGTAAACTCGCGATCCGCAAACCCCGTCAGGACGCCCAGCACGGCTTGGTCGTGCCAGGCCTCCATGTTGCCACGCAATGTGATCCTGGGAATCCCTATCAATTCCCCGACAACTATAGATAATTCTGAGCTTTCCATCCGGTATGCTCCTTAAGTGGCGGTGAAGACATGCGGTTGAGCATGTGCAGGAGCCCCCACACAGTCCCACATGATTATCGGACGGGCAGGGAGCAAGCTGGAGTGTGCTGCGCCGGCACCTTCACGAAATTCAGATCCGCGGCTGATTCATTTCGACTGAAGTGAGGCACCTGCCGTTCCCCGCATCCAGGCGGGCGTGAGAAGCGTGCCCCACTGCCCCGCCTCGAGGATTACCGTGCACCAACCCGGTCCTCCACACTGCGAGGCGATTCTGCTGCAGTCGAGGCCTCTATCCGAGTTATCGGTCTACGATGATTATCACCCGGAACTCTTTGAGAAAGCCCGACCGGCTGTTTTCGGAGAGCAGCGTGTCGGCGTCGGAGTTCGAGATTACGACATCGGATCCGTTGGGTGAGCATCCGCGCGCCTTGGCTCTGATGACGAGCGGGTTATCCCCGGCACGGCGGTTCGCAAACGCTTCGCTCCGGCTCCTTGCGTAGGCACATATGCCGTATTCGGCGAGAAAATCGGGGTCGACTTTCACCGTGCCCCAAACCTCGGAGCCGTCCGGACGCAGTATCTTCGGCGACATTGACTTACGAACCCCGAGCCCCTGGGCATCGATTATGACTGAGGTGAAGCCGTGGTCCCTGGCGGCCCCGGCCTGTTCGGGGCGCGGCGGCCGTGCGCTCTCGGATTGACCTGTACCCGCCGGGGCTGCCCACGACGGCAAGGCAGGCCTGGTCGGCGCATTCGCGTCCGCCACAGGGGGCGTTCTGGCGAGCACAGGCTTGGGCGCTCTGACTGTGACCTCGACGATGGTATCCTTGCCCTCAGCTCTCTTCCTCGCACCCACGACCCGCACGCAGTCCAGAACGCCCTTGATTTCCTGCTTGATCTGCGCTTCGGCCATATATCCCTGA
Source organism: Armatimonadota bacterium (assembly GCA_049969195.1). Taxonomy (GTDB): domain Bacteria; phylum Armatimonadota; class UBA5829; order UBA5829; family UBA5829; genus CALJES01. The sequence continues at coordinate 6,149 of JBMFPI010000012.1, read as the reverse complement.
CCGGTCGAGCAGTAGCTGATCATCGTGCCTTTGAGTTCCTGGGCAAGGCTCGCAATGGCTTGCATCTTGGCGTAAGCTTTCGCCTGGAGATAGGCTTTGGCCCGATTCGGCTGCTCTTTTGCGTTCGGCATCGCACCTTCGCCCGTAGCGTAGATAAACTCCTGCCGGAGGTCCAGACGAGGCAGAAGCGCCATCAGCTTGTTTACAGCCCCCTGCCCGGGTTTCGCAGAAGCCATCTGGGCCTTTGAAGCTGCTGAAGATGCAGGTTTGGCAGCCCGAGCTTTGACCGCAGCAGAGGCAGGCGAAAGAAAAATGCACGCAGAGATGATGACGACAGCAAGTTTCTGGGCGACTCGGCTAATCATTCTTCCTCTCCCCGTTCCGGCTTGCGTATAAGTGGCATTATTGAGTAGACGCGCGAGCCGCGCTAAGATTGCTGGTCCGGATCCCGCGAAAATTCAGTTGAATACACGGATGATTGCGTGTGCTTTAGGGCACGCGCCGCTTGGGCAACAGATGAAGTGTCCCGCTGCGGGAATCGAACCCGGCCGTTGCCGCAGCATCCGATCAAGAACCATCACCCCGACCCTCTCCCGTGAAGTGAGAGAGCACTCGTTCAGACTGTTGCGATAGGTGCGTTTTCGGCGATTCGGCCGATTGGTCCAGGAGTATCGATTCGCCCGGAGACGCCGGGCTTGCGTCCTGTCGCAATGACCTCCTGCAAGACCCCTCGCACTCTGCACCGGGTTTCTGATATACTGTTATTGAACCCCCGGCCTGTTAGAGAGTACCGGTAAAGGAGGCAGGAAAGGACAAAGCGATATGCTATCGAAAGACCCCAGATGGGGCGTGTTGAAAACTGTCCGAAGACGAGAGGTGCAGGACGTCCCGGAACCCAACCTGTTCCGGGAGATGTTCCCGTGGGTCGAGGTTCCGAGGATAACATTTGACGGCGTGAGCGTTCCTATGGAACCCGCCCCCGAGATATGGCTGACCGACACAACATTTCGTGACGGTCAGCAGGCCCGGCCGCCGTACACCGTAGAGCAGATCGTCCGCATATACGATATGCTCAGCCGGCTCGGCGGACCTAACGGCGTAATCCGCACGTCGGAGTTCTTCCTCTACACCGACAGGGACAAGGAAGCTGTCAGGAGGTGCCAGGAACTTGGTCACAAGTACCCCGAGGTGACCGGCTGGATTCGCGCGACAAAAGAAGACTTCAAGCTCGTCAAGTCTATGGGCCTCAGGGAAACTGGCATCCTGACTTCCGCATCCGACTATCACATCTTCCTCAAACTGGGCTCAACGCGCGCCCGGGTTATGGAAATGTACCTGGACCTGGTGGCGACGGCGCTGGAATCCGGGCTGGACGCAGTTCGCTGCCACCTGGAGGACATTACGCGCGCCGACTTCGAAGGGTTCATAATTCCGTTTGTGCAACGCCTGATGGACATGGCACAACAGTCCGGCAAGACCATAAGAATCAGACTATGCGACACAATGGGCTATGCCCTGCCTTATGCCGAAGCTTCGCTACCGCGTAGTGTGCCAAAGATGATCCACACGATGATACACGAGTGTGGAGTTCCGTCCGAATGGCTCGAGTGGCACGGGCACAACGACTTCCACAAGGTGCTGGCGAATGCGATGACCGCGTGGCTGTACGGCTGCTCCGCCGCCAACTGTGCGATCCTCGGGTTCGGGGAACGCACAGGTAACCCGCCTCTGGAAGGCATGATAATTGAGTACATCGCGCTCAAAGGCGACACCAACGGGATCGACACAAGGGTGATAACCGAGATCGCCGATTACTACCGCACCGAAATCGAGTTCGAGATTCCCCCCTGTTACCCGTTCGTCGGCAGCAACTTCAACGCTACTAGTGCGGGGATACATATCGACGGAGAGACGAAGAACCCGGAGATTTACAACATATTCGACACCACGAAGCTCCTGGGCCGTCCGATGCGGGTGAACGTCACAGACAAGTCCGGTGCTGCAGGAATCGCATACTGGATCAACAGCTATCTGGGCCTGAAACCCGAATCGGCCATCGATAAGCGCCATCCGGGCGTGCTGGCCATAAACGAGTGGGTGAAGGAGCAATACGAGGCGGGTCGAGTCACCTCGATCTCGGACGAGGAGATGCTGATGCAGGCCAGGATGCACCTGCCGGAGTACTTCAAGAGCGACTTCGACAGACTCCGCGAGCACGCGTTGAACCTTTCGGAGAAGATCATCGAACGGCTGGCCGAGGATCCCGTGATACGCAGTATGGACCACACTCGCATCGAGCCTATCCTGCGCAAGACCGTTCACGATCTGCTGTTCATCCAGTTTATCTACGTGACCGACAAGACGGGAAAGAAGATCACGGAGAACGTGACTCAGCCGGAGTACCGCGACAAGTACGGCACGTTCGGTCTGCACGAAGACTTCTCCGACCGCGACTGGTTCAAGGGCGCTCTCGAGGAGCCCGGACAGGTTTACATAACCGACTTCTACAAGTCGCGCATTACCGGTGCACTGTGTATCACGGTATCCGCGGCGATTCTGGATGCGGACGAGAACCCGGTGGGTGTGATCGGCGCAGATCTGAAGTTCGAGGAGCTGGCCAGAGCACTATGACAAATGCAGGCCGACCTCCCCTCAGTTCGGTCGAACCGACGGATAATTCGGCCTGACACAATCGGCACAAACAGGTAATTTTATCAGTTGCCAGGTTCGGGATTACATGATACCTGGTGAAGTGTAACCTCCTGGGCGGCGGGCTTCCTCAGGATCGGTCCTTCGGGCCGATGGCCTGCCGCCATTTCTATGCGTCGGCGTCGGGGATGACTTCGATCGCCTCTTCCAGCTTTACCCAGAGGACTTCACCCCCGTGAGACACGTAGAGCAACTTGGCGTCCTCTGCGACGTCCAGCAGCCTACTCTCGCGCAGCTCATACTCTACCTGTCCCTCAGCCGAGGCGACAGGAAAACGATACCTCAACCGCAGTTTCTCGTCGGCATCGAGCCTGGCAGCTATATCGTGTAGATCAACCAATTGGCCCCTCCCATCCTGACCGTCACCATGTTATCCTCCGCGGTCCAAATCTCCTCCTTGTGTGTTAAAATGGCGGTATGGCAAAAGGACTTGGCCCGGTAGTTGATTTTCATGTTCACGCTTTTCCCGACGAGGTAGCGGGACGCGCCGTCGAGGCTTTGTTGAAAGCCTACCAGGTTGAACCCGTAACTGACGGGACAGTCGGCGGCCTGCTGCGCCACATGCAGAGTTCGGGCGTAGATTATTCGGTTATTCAGCCGGTAGCGACCAAGCCGACTCAAGTCCGAAGCATCAACGACTGGGCGGCCGGCCGAACTGAGCAGGGCATCATCTGTTTCGGTGCAATTCATCCCGACTACGACGATGTTCAGAGCGAGATCGAACGCATAATATCGCTTGGCCTGCCCGGGATTAAGATTCAGGGCAACTGGCAGGGCGTCTGCGTCGACGATCCGAAGATGACCCCCATCTACGAAGCCACCGAGGGCCGGCTGATCGTGCTGTTCCACTCAGGTGAAGAACTGGCGCCGTTCGAGGACATGAGGGCTACGCCACGCCGGCTGGCCGCGGTTCATCGCGAATTCCCGAACCTCACTATGATCGCCGCGCATATGGGAGGCTACCGGATGTGGGACGAGGTGGAAGACTGCCTCCTGGGCCAGGACGTCTACTTCGACACCTCGGCGTGTTTTCCAAAGGACCTGCCCGACGACCGCTTTCTCGATTTCATCAGGCGGCACGGTGCCGAGCGCATACTTTTCGCCACCGACTGCCCGTTCGGCGACGCCCTCGACGACATCCCGCGGTTGATGCAGTTGGGCCTCAAGGATTCCGAACTCGATCTCATACTGAGCGGGAACGCACGTCAGCTACTGGGCGACAGGATAGTGCTCTGATTATTTACACAAGGGTGCTTCGCCGCGCACCACATTGGCCACTGTTGCTTACGCCCGCTACGGTTTGATGCCCGGTGGCAAGTTGTGTGATTATGCACTGAGTTGTGAGACGCCGGGGCCGAGCGGACCGGTGGCGGCCTACACAAGGTTCTCGGGGTTCAGCGGTTGCAGATAATCGGGCACAAACCGGCCGTCCTTGCGAATGAGCTCATCGTCGAAATAGATCTCGCCCCCTCCGAACTCCTCGGTCTGGATAAGGACCATATCCCAGTGAACGCTTGACCGGTTGCCGTTATCGGCCTCCTCGTACGCCTGGCCGGGCGTAAGGTGGATCGAGCCGGCAATTTTCTCGTCGAAGAGGATGTCGCGCATCGCGCGCTTGATGTGCGGGTTGAAGCCGAGGGCGAACTCCCCGACATAGCGTGCGCCTTCGTCCGTGTCGAGTATCTCGTTCAGATGTTTCGTGTCGGACGCGGTGGCCTGGACTATTTTCCCATCCTCGAAAAGCAGTCTGATGTCGTCGAATGCCCTGCCGTGGTAAATTGTGCCGGTGTTGAAGTGGATGACACCGTTTACACTCGTCCTGACGGGCGCGGTGAAGAGCTCGCCGTCGGGGATGTTGCGATCGCCGACGCAGGGCACCGCCGGAACGCCTTTGATCGAGAACGTCAGGTCGGTGTCCAGTGGGCCGACTATGCGCACCCAATCGGTACGCTCCATTCGCTCCTTGAGAGGCATTTCCGCAGAAGCCATCCTGGCGTAGTCCAGGGTGCAAACGTCGAAGTAGAAGTTCTCAAACTGCTCGGTAGACATACCCGCGAGCTGCGCCATCGAGGGCGTCGGCCACCTCAGCACCACCCACCTGGTGTTGTTGACGCGGTAGTCCTGAACCGCTTTGAAATGCAACTCGCGGAGTTTGATTTTCTCGTCGGGCACGTCACTCAGCTCAGTAATGTTATGGCTCCCACGCAGGGCAATATAGCAGTTCATGTCCTTCATGAACTCGAGCGTGTGGCTGGCCGCAATCTGCATTTGCTCTTCGGTGCCGGCCAGGACGATAGCCCGGATGACGCGAGCGCGGTGCTCATCTACGAACGGCAGCCCGCCTGCCTCGACGACCCGGTCGATCAGCACCGTCACGATCTCCTCCGGCACGTCATAGGCGTCGATCAAGACCCTCTCACGGGGCTGAACTCTGGTGGAGTAGCCGACGAGTACGTCGGCAAGCTTCTTCATACGCGGATCAATCACGATGCGACCTCCGAAAAATACGGCGTAACCTTGCTCCGCCGCGCTGTTGCGACAGGCTAGTTCTCCGGGATTGTCTCGCTTAGTTGAGGGATGTCAAATCCCCGCAAACGCCGGGCCTGCGTTCTATCACAGCAATGTTATGCTCCGCAAACGCGAACGGGCCCTGCCGCAACATGCGGCCCCGACCCAATTGCGCGGCCGCGACCAATCTCGGCAACCCCCTATCTCGCGGACGCCCGGGGTCCCGAGCGGTTTCATGCGTTCGCAAACACCTTCAACGCGCTTATCCCGGCTCCTCGTCCAGCCGGAATTGCATTTCATACATCTGGGAATATGTTCCGTTCCGAGCCAGCAGCGATTTGTGGTCGCCGACCTCGGTCACGCGTCCGAACTCCAGGCAAATGATCTGGTCTGCGTGCTTGACGGTCGAGAGCCGGTGCGCGATGACGAACGTGGTGCGGCCCTCCATCAACCGGTCCATGGCGCGGTGGATCAGATACTCGCTCTCGGAATCTACGGACGACGTCGCCTCGTCAAGAATCAATATCCGGGGGTCGGACAGAATCGCCCGGGCTATTGCGACCCGTTGTTTCTGACCGCCCGAAAGCTTGACGCCTCGCTCGCCGACCACGGTATCGTATCCGTTGGGGAGGGCTTCGATGAACTCGTGCGCGTTCGCCGCTTTGGCTGCCTCGACGATATCCTGATCGGTCGCGTCGAGCCTGCCGTAGCGGATGTTCTCACGCACGGTTGCGTTAAAGAGAAATGTGTCTTGCAATACCATGGCGATCTGCTTTCGGAGCGAGGTTTGTTTGACGTATTTCACGTCAAACCCGTCAACAAGTACCCGTCCGGCCACCGGATCGTAGAACCGAGGGATCAAATTCACAATCGAGGTCTTCCCTGCTCCGGATCTGCCGACGAGAGCCACGATCTGCCCCGGCTCGACTTTG
>JBMFPI010000011.1:0-21624 GCA_049969195.1 Armatimonadota bacterium | reverse complement strand
GCCTCCGGATCTGCCCACCATTCTGGCACCGTTGCCCGAAACGGCTACAATCCGCGCTGTCTGGCTCGTGCTCGGAGGGCCGCTGAATGTGTAGTACCACCAGCTCGTGCCCCCGGGCTGTCCTGCCCAGGCGTTGTAAGCACCGGATCCGTCAGATGGACCATAGTTTGCCTGGCCCGCGAACAAATCCTGGTTGGACGCTACACCAAGGACGCGGGACGGATTCCGTCCGTTTGGCGGCAGCGCCAGCACGGTGGAAGAGTTCACGCTCTCCTTATAACGTGTGGCTCTGTCGTAGCCGCCGTAGGTAGTGTATCCCCCGATGTAGACGTCGTTGGAATTTGCTCCGGTGCGCAAGGGTGTCCAGTTGTAGCTGCCCGAGGCAAGCGGAAGAGATGTCCAGCTGCCTACTCCTTGGGCGTTGCCGTCCCAACGCTTCGCGACACCACCAACTATACCGGCTACTACCAGGGTGGAACCTTTCCACGCGCAGCCGGCGGTGGTACCGGCCCCCAGGGTGACACTACCATACTGGCTTGACCAAATCATTGCGTTGCCCGTGGTCGCGTCGTTGTAGGCTACTACTACCTGGCCGTCCGGCGTCATGCCGGTGGTTCTGCCCGGTCCGAGGTTTATGAACTGGGCAGCGGCAAACGCGCCTGCTGAGCACAACCCGAGCGCGACCGCGATCAGGAAGACGCGTAGACGCAACATCCTCACCTCCTTCTTCTCCTTGCTCTTGTGGTGTTTCGCCCGCATGGCGAATCGACCCATAGCGCTACCTGGCCTGCGCTCGCGACGCCTCCTTGCCTCCGCCGTCTGGGGCGGCCCGCTCGGACGTATCCTCCATTGTAAAATACCCCGGCTTTGTTCTTTGGTCAATGGGTGGAAGAACGCGATTTTGCTACTTAGCGAACATGTCTCGCTTTGATTGTTCACCGGTCAGGTATCTGCGGCTTAGATTGGAGGTGTGGAGATAACGACAGCCACCCATCCTGCAAAATCGTCCCTCCGGGCTACAGTGCCCGGAGGGACGATAGTACCTCGCTCAATCGTACAATGTCCAGGAACTCACATCATCCCCGATGCGCCGTGACCCGCACTGGCGCCCTGTTCTTTCTTCTCCGGCTTTTCGGCTACGATCGCCTCGGTGGTCAAGATCATCGCAGCGATGCTTGCGGCATTCTCGAGCGCCACGCGTGTTACCTTAGCCGGGTCAACGATTCCAGCGGCCATCATGTCCTCATACTGGCCGGTTACTGCGTTGAACCCGATGCCTGGCTTCGATGCCTTGATCCGCTCCACGACAACCGATCCTTCGGCCCCGGAGTTGTCGGCGATCCGCCGAGTCGGCTCCTCGAGAGCCTTCTTGACAATCCTAACACCGATCTGCTCGTCGCCGTCGAGCTTCAACTTATCTAGCGCCGGGATCAATCGCAGCAGCGTCACGCCTCCGCCCGCTACGATCCCCTCCTCGACCGCGGCGCGCGTTGAGGCTACGGCGTCCTCGATGCGGGCCTTTTTCTCTTTGAGCTCGGTCTCGGTGGCTGCCCCGACCTGAATCACAGCCACGCCTCCTGAGAGCTTGGCAAGCCGCTCCTGGAGCTTCTCGCGGTCGTAGTTCGATTCGGTCTTTTCGAGTTCCGCTTTGATCTGGGCGATCCGCCCTTTGACCGCCTCGTGACTGCCCTTACCCTCGATGATTGTGGTCTTCTCCTTCTCGATCACGACCTTCTTGGCCTGACCGAGCATATTTGTGTCCACGGATTCGAGCTTGACGCCGAGGTCTTCCGTAATGAAAGTGCCCCCGGTCACGATCGCAATGTCCTGCATCATTGCTTTGCGCCTGTCGCCAAAGCCAGGCGCCTTGACCGCCGCCGCATTGAGTGTGCCGCGCAACTTGTTGACCACGAGTGTCGCGAGGGCTTCGCCTTCCATATCCTCGCAGATCACAACAAGCGGCCGGCCCATCTGAATGACCTTTTCCAGCAGCGGCAAAATGTCCTGGACCGCCGATATTTTCTTCTCATACAACAGTATCAGCGGATCCTCGAACACCGCCTCCATCCGCTCTGGATCCGTGACCATGTAAGGCGAGATGTATCCCTTGTCGAACTGAAGTCCCTCGACCCATTCGAGCTCAGTAGTAAGCCCTTTGGATTCCTCGGTTGTTATGACACCGTCCTTTCCGACCTTTTCCATCGCCTCAGCAACCAGATTGCCGATGGCAGTGTCATTCGCCGAAATGCTGGCGACCTGCGCGATCTCCTCGCGCTTCTTCACCGGTTTGGCTGCTTTCTTGATTTCCTCGACTGCAACCTCGATGGCTTTTTCAATGCCGCGCTTGAGCGCCATCGGGTTCGCGCCCGCCGCGACGTTCAGCAATCCCTCGTGGACCATTGCCTGAGCCAGCACGGTGGCTGTTGTGGTTCCGTCGCCCGCAACGTCATTGGTCTTCGAGGCGACTTCCTTCAGGAGCTGTGCTCCGACATTTTCGAAGCGGTCTTCTACCTCGATCTCCTTAGCGATTGTGACGCCGTCGTTGATGCAGCTAGGGCTGCCATATTTCTTTTCGATCATGGCGTATCGCCCGCGCGGGCCAAGTGTGACCGCGACGGCGTCTGCCAGCGTGTCCACACCCCGTTCCAGCGCACGACGCGCCTCTTCGTCGAATTTGAGTTCCTTTGCTGCCACTGCCTACGTCACCACCTTCCGCTATTTTTTCTTGGACGTTTTCGCCTTCTTCGCCTCGATTATCGCGAGCACGTCTTCCTGACGCAGGATGACGTACTCTTCAGTGCCCACTTTGACCTCAGTGCCGGCATACTTGCCGTACACTACTCGATCGCCCACCTTGACGTCCATGGGCATTTTCTTGCCGGAAGGAAGCTGGCTGCCGGGACCAACCGCGATGACATCACCCTCCTGAGGCTTTTCCTTCGCGCTGTCCGGCAGCACGATTCCTCCGGATGTCATTTCCTCGGCCGATACGGCCTTGACGATTATTCTGTCACCCAGTGGTTTCAGCATTCTATCATCCTCCTGACTGCGCAGATGGCGCGTATTAGCACTCTCAACGTCTGAGTGCCAACACAGGCATTGTACAAACCATCACGCAAAACCGGCAAGCCCAGATAATCGAGAATAGCACGTCGTGCGGACTGATAGGTCATACCACGGACAATTATGCCAAACTTTTCGAGTTTTTTGCGACCGCCCCCCGCCGGAGGCTGTCGAATTAGGAAGCAGATTGTCGGTACCGGGCGCCCGTGCCCAAAGCAAGGTCGCTGTCCGCGATCCGTTTCGATGGTGCGCTAACACCTTACCGGATCATCTTGCACGCTGCCGTCTGATCCGTGCTAGTTCCCCTGTTCTCCCTGCAGTTCTTTGATGACCGCCGCCGCATCCTCTTGGAGTATCCGCTGCTGTTCCGGAGTGATCATCTTCATCGCTTCGAGGTTAAGCCGTATCATCGCTCGACGCTGCTCGGCGGACATGCTGAAGAGCATTTCGGTTTGCTTCAACACCACGCGGCGCAGGTGCTCGGGATCGATCTTGGCCAGGGACTCCATCACGGCCGCCGTGTACTCAGGCCCAACCTGGTCCAGAAGCCCCAGGCTGGCAAGGAGCGCTTGTTCGCGCTCCTCGGGGGTCATTCGCACGAACATGTCCATCTGATCCTTGCTGAGCTGCGCAAACTTCTCCGCCGTCGGGGTCTTAGCCTCTTTTTCGGCGGCAAGAGCTTTGGCGGCGACGGCGGCGTCATTTGTGATCAGGTAGACCCTAGTGAGCCCCAGTGTTTTTCCTGCTGACTGTTCCGCACTGGCCACCGCGTTCTTGCTCTCGAAGTGGGCGCACCGCCGGTTCGTCGAGGAGTCGGCAAGCACCAGGTCGGGGAAACTGAGGCCCGATACCAACCGCACGGTTGCGGCAAGCCGGTCCGGCTGTTCCAGAAGCTTTGAGTCTGGGGCGATGTAGATCTTGCGCCACTGGAGCTTTGCCGACTTGCATATAGCGCCCAGAGCTGCCTCCAACGTCACGTCCCTAAGTGACATCGACGTCACCGTTCCGCTAACCGTGCTTTCCAAAACCAACTTCTGCCGCGACTGCTTCGCCACAGACTCCAGCACCTCTTTGACGCTGAAATCCTTGGCTTCGACGGATACCTTGACCTCGGCAGAACTCGCTGTCGAGCTTGCCGTCTCGTTTGCTGCGGGCACCGGCTTATCGGTAATGGCAGTATCGACAGCCCAGGCTGTCGACCATAGACATAGGCACCCGACCCACAGCATCCACAATGCGAAGCACATTACGCGCATTTGCACACTCTCCGTTCTGTTGCACCGCGTCAAGCAGCGTCCGTAGAGTGTTCGACGCGCGCGGGGTATGTCCTTTGTCTAGAAGTCGTTGCCGAAAGATTCCTGAACGATGTCTGCCGTGAGGGAATCGATGGGCAAGGTGAGGTTGAGCATCCGGGCAAACATACGGGCGTTCTGAGCGGACTTACCTTGAAAGTGGTTGTTGAAGAAGATGTAAGTCTCCTCGGTCTTCGACTCTATCTCTCTCACCCTGGGCACCCACTCGGCGAGCTCTTCCTCGGTGTAGAGGTAGTCGTAGCGCTCGTGCGCCTGTTCATGCTTCCACCACTTCGCGGCATTGCGGCCGTGAAACCGAACGTAGCCCACCCTGGATGTAGCTTCGGCGACGCGCGGCATCAGCCCTTTAAGTCGCGGCTCGTCGACGGAGCAAAAGCCAAGGTCCAGTTCCCGAAGCAAGTCGAAAGTCTCGTCCGTGATCCATCCCGCGTTGCGGAACTCGATGGCGGTGGGGATATCTCTCATCCTGTCCTTGAGCTCGCGCAGGCGGTCCATATTCTCCCGGGTATTCCTGAACGACCACGGAAACTGAGCCAACACACAGCCAAGCTTGCCCGATTCCTTAACTGGGCCAATCGATCTCAAGAACGCGTCGAACACACTCTTGTCCGCCGATTCGGCGTGTGTCATTTCCTGATGCGCCTTTACCGCAAACCGAAATCCTGCCGGGGTTCTGCGGTCCATGGCGGCAAACGTCGAAGGAGCCGGTATCGTGTAGTAGGTGGAGTTGACCTCGACACAATTGAAGCGCTCCGCATAGTACGAAAGCATGTTGCGCCTGTCGAGATGCTCAGGGTAAAAGTAGCCTTTCCAATCCTCGTAGCTGAACCCCGATGTGCCGACATAGATCATCTTCCGCCTCCTGAGGACGGGAACACACCTGCGCATCAGGGGCGCGAGAGCATCCAATACGTGCTGCACGCCGTCCGTCGCAGCATGGGAGGCTGCAGTGCCGGTAGCCGGGGTGGAAAGACCGGACTACAACGCAGCCCTGACTATCGCAGCGAAATCGGAGGCTTTAAGTGAAGCCCCTCCCACCAGCGCGCCGTCGATATTCGGCTTGTGCAGAAGCTCATAAGCGTTATCAGGCTTTACACTGCCGCCGTACTGGATACGAACCGCGTCGGCGACATTCTGCCCGTACATGTCGGCGATTATGCATCGTATCAAGCCGCAGACCCGGTCGGCTTCATCAGCATCGCATACCTGACCGGTTCCTATTGCCCAGACCGGCTCGTACGCTATCACCATCCTGGAAGCTTGCTCTGCACGAAACCCGGCCAGATCGACCTGCATCTGACGCATAATCACGGCGTCGGTTGCGCCGGCCTCGCGTTCGGATAGAAGTTCGCCGCACGCGATAATGGGAGTCAGGCCGGCCTCGAAGGCGGCCTTCGCTTTCAGGTTGACCGTCTCATCCCGCTCACCGAAATACGAGAGCACTTTCTCAAGTTCCTCGTCAACAGTGCCAAACCGGCCGCGAGTCTCGGAATGGCCTATGATGACCCATTTGCAGCCGACGTCGCGCAGCATCTGCGGTGCAATTTGGCTGGTCCATGCCCCGGACTCTTTCCAGAAGCAGCACTGGGCACCCAGCTCGATGTTGGTATCCTTGATTCTCTCCCCCACCCTCGACAACGACACGAATGTAGGGCACACCGCGATGTCTACGTCGCGGACGTCGCTCAGCATTGTCTTGAGTTCCTCGACGAGGGCGATCCCCTCCTCGATGGTCTTATTCATCTTCCAGTTGCCGGCTATGAATGGTCTTCTTGGCATCGTTACTCCTCTGGAACGGGCCCCGGGGTACTTGCGATAAGCATGTTTCCAGCGATTCTCCTGCTTGGTTGATGAGGACAGTGGATTCGCCGAAAACGCCGCGTTTCCGTTCTATCGCAATAACCGCGGGAAGAACTGGTTTCTCGGCGCCTCACACAAGGCACGCGTGCGACGCTTAACTCGAACGGTTCTTTGATTGTCGCGAATCATGTCTGGTAATTGCGGCCCACCGCGAGCGGTGAGCCGCAACCCCGTCGCTTGGAATCCGGAGACTACTTGTCCTGCAGGGCGGCCACTCCCGGAAGCTCGGCCCCTTCAAGGAACTCGAGCGACGCACCGCCGCCTGTGGAGACGTGGTCGATCCTGTTCGCGTAACCTAGTTGCTCGACGGCTGCTGCCGAGTCACCACCGCCGACTATGGTCGTCCCCTTACACTCGGCCATCGCCTCCGCGATGCCGAGCGTTCCTTTCGCAAAGCGCGGGTCCTCGAACACGCCCATTGGGCCGTTCCAGACAACCGTTCTGGCAGACTTTATTTTCTCCGCGAACAGTTTCACCGTCTCAGGTCCGATATCGAGGCCGCGGTAGCCGGGCAGCATCGCGTCGGTGGGAGCGATCGTGATCTTCACGTCCGCAGGCACGCCTGAGGGAATGTCGAAATCCGCAGGCAGCTCGACTTCTACCGTGTCCACCGGCAGCAGCAGTTCGATCCCGCGATCTTTGGCCTTCTGCATTGCCTGTTTCGCAAGCTCGATGCCGTTCACGTCCACCATCGAGTTTCCAACGTCCAATCCTTTGGCCTTGAGGAACGTATATGTCATCGCTCCGCCGATCAGCAGCGCATCGACCTTGTTGAGCAGATTGTCGATCACCTTGATCTTGTCGGAGACCTTGACGCCGCCCAGCACCGCAACAAACGGCCTCTCGGGATCTCCCACAGCCTTGCCGAGATAATCCAGCTCTTTCTGCATCAAGAAGCCCGCTACGCCGGGCAAGAATCTGGCCACTCCTTCTGTCGACGCATGTGCCCTGTGAGCGGTCCCGAACGCATCGTTGACGTACACCTCGCCCAAACTCGCGAGCTTTTCGGCGAAAGCAGGATCGTTCTTTTCCTCGGCCTTGTAGAACCGAACGTTCTCAAGGAGAATGACGTCGCCATCGCGCATCTGCATCACGGCTGCCTTGACTTCATCGCCAATGCAGTCGTCCAGCTTTTTCACGGGCTTGCCGAGCAGCTCCTCGAGCCTTTTCGCGACCGGATCTAGGTTGTATTTCTTGATCGACTCCGCGTCGGCCCTGCCGGAGTCGTCCGTCTTTGGCCGACCCAGGTGGGACATCAGGATCACTCGCCCGCCGTGGTCGATTAGATACTTGATAGTCGGAAGCGCGGCGACGATTCGCCTGTCATCCGTGATGTTGCGGTCTGAGTCCAGAGGCACGTTGAAATCCACTCGCACCAGAACTCTCTTGCCGCTGACGTCTATGTCTTCAACGGTTTTCTTGTTCATGTGGTTACCCCCGGTCTTAGCCAGGCTGTTGCGATACGTGCGTTTTCGGCGATTCTCTCGCTCCGGTAAAAGCGTGCAATCGCCGAAAACGCTCGGTTTGCCTGCTAAAGCAACAACCTCGTACTACAGTCCTTTCTTGACCATGAAGTCGATCAGGTCTGCAACCCGCTCGGAGTATGCCCATTCGTTGTCGTACCAGGCAAGCACCTTCACGAATTTGTCTCCGAGAGCCATCGTGGACAGTGCGTCGAAAATGGAGCTGTGGGAATCCCCTTTGAAGTCCATCGACACAACCGGATCCTCTGTGTATCCGAGAATCCCCTTCATCGGCCCCTCCGATGCTTTCTTCATTGCAGCGTTGATCTCTTCGACGGTGGCGGCCTTGGTCAGGTTTATGGTGAGATCAACGAGGGAGACCGTCGGAACGGGCACACGAAGCGCGAACCCGTGCATCTTGCCCTTGAGCTCGGGAACCACCAGGCCGATTGCTTTTGCGGCGCCGGTCGTGGTCGGGATAATGTTAGCCGCTGCCGCCCGCGCTCTCCGAAGGTCCTTGTGAGCCTGATCGGCGGTGCGCTGGTCGTTGGTATAGGCGTGCACCGTGGTCATGAAACCGGCTTCGATCCCGAAGTTGTCCACGAGCACCTTGGCAACAGGCGCAAGGCAGTTGGTCGTGCAGCTCGCGTTCGACACTATATGGCAAGTTGCGGGATCGTAGACGTTCTCGTTCACGCCCATCACGATCGTGGCGTCCTCGTTCTTCGCGGGGGCAGAGATTATGACCTTCTTGACCGTGTCATGAATATGCGCCGACGCACCCGGCTTGCCCTTTTCCGGATCGCCCTTCGCATCGGTGAATACCCCGGTGGATTCGATCACGACCTGGACGCCGTGATCCTGCCACGGAATCTTGCCGGGGTCTTTCTCCGCATATACCTTGATTCTCTTTCCGTCCACGAGAATCGCGTCGGCGTCGGCTACGACTTCGCCGGGCCAGGGGCCGTAGTTGGTGTCATACTTGAACAGGTGGGCGTTTGTCTTGGGGTCGAAGAGGTCGTTTATCGCGACGACCTCCATATCCTCAGGATACTTCTGCAAGATCGCGCGCAGCGACAGCCGGCCGATCCTCCCAAAACCGTTGATTCCGACTTTTACCGCCATTTTCGTTGCTGTTCCTCCTTACTCGCTGACATCAAACAAGCCCGGCTCCGTCACGAGAAGCCGAGCCGACCGAAGCGTCTATATTCTACCCTGTGCTGCCGGCTGCTGTCAAACCACGCCACTCGCAGGTTGTTGCGATAGGCGGGTTTTCGGCGATTCTCCCGTTTAATCGAACAGCGTCGAATCGCCGAAAACGCCGGGTTTGCGTTCTAGCGCGACGGCTTCGCTCGCGCTATCCGTTCAGCTTTGCAGGCGCACGCCTCGGGAACCCCGTCGTGCTGAACTCGATTCAGGATCAATTCATTCCGCGCCTGAAGGCTGAAACAAGTTCGCCTTGACCTGATTTCCGCGGCACTGTACTGTGTCCTTGCGCTCGTTCGGCTTGACACCCTATCGGCTGGATGTTAGGATGCCTGTAGCCCTGGGGCTTGAGGGAGCGCGCCGATGCCCGCTGATTTCAGATCGCACATCTATAATGCGCTGCTCAACGCGTGGACTCTGATCGTACAGCTTGCTCCCTATGTGGCGGTGGGGATATTGCTCGGGGCCGCGGTGTCTGTTCTGCTACCCCGGAGTGCGGCGGTAAAACTTCTTCAGGGCCGAAGGTGGTGGGTGCTTCCCCTGGCAGCTCTTGCGGGACTCATTTCACCAGCCTGCACGATGGGCACCGTCCCCGTTTTCGCGGCGGCCATCAGAAGCGGGGGTTCGCCTGCACCCGCTGCAACCTTTCTGGTGGCCTCGACCCTTCTCAACCCGCAGATGTTTCTTCTGGCCTTGGGTGCACTCGGAATCCAGATGGCAGTCGCTCAGGCGACCGCGTCTATGTTTCTTGCTGTGCTTATCGGAGTCACGGTCCAACGGCTTTCAGCGCGACGAATCGACCTTACACGCTTGCGGCCCGGGCCTATCAGCGAAGGACAGCATACCACCAGGCATCCACATAAGAGAATCTCGTCCCGGGCAGATCACTCGCGTTCGCAAGAATTTTTTCGGAGTCTGCTCGATTTGACGGAGTTCGTCGGGTTCTACTTTGTCATCGGGACCGTGATTGCAGCCCTGGCTGCGGAGTTTGTGCCGCCGGGACTTGTAATGAGCGCCCTGGGCGAGCGGAGGTGGTGGGCTGTCCCGGTGTCTGCGATTGTATCGGTGCCGGTCTATGTCTGCGGGGGCGCGATGATACCGTTTCTCGCGGTCGCAAGGAATATGGGGATGGCTTCCGGAGCGATATTGGCCGTGCTGGTTGCCGGACCGGCGACGCGCATAACGGCCCTGGCCGCCCTGTCAGTCGTCTTCAAGAAACGCGCTGTCTTGGCCTACGCGATCCTTGTGCTTTTGTTCGCCACGATTCTGGGCTTTGCGTTGAGCAACACCCTGGCTTTGCCCGCAAGCCCGCTTAAGGGAGTCTCAAGCCCCATATGAGACTTGCGACGGTAGTTGCCATCTTCTGTCTTGCCGGTCACATTGCTCTCCCGCTGTGGGCAGAGGACCCTACGTGGAACCTGGTCTGGCAGGACGATTTCAACCGCGATGAGGTCGGGCAAGACTGGTATGTATGTCGCGGTAAGGCATCGATTCGAGACGGCCGATTGCTTTTGGAGGGAGCGGGTGCTACGATCGTCACCGAGCGCCGGTTCGCGGCGGACGTCCGCATAGAGTTCGATGCCGAGGCCCAACCTGGGGTTCCTCCGTGTGATCTCTCCGCCACCATCGCTGCAAGCAAAGAGTTCGGCTACGGCTACCTTTACGCGTTTGGCGGCGCAAACAATCGCGTGAACCAGCTACTTGGTCCCGGCGTGCATCTGGTAGATCAGAAACCAGGTCTTCTCATCGAACCGGGCAGGGTCTACCACATTGTCGCCCAGAAGGAGGGCAAACGGTTCACATGCACGGTAGACGGCACGACGATACTTGACGCCTCAGCCGAAGATCCCGCAGGCGGCCCGGGCTTCGACAGAGTCGGCCTTGTCACTTGGGCCGGAATGCTCGCGGACAACTTCAAGGTCTACGAGCGCACACTGCCCCACCCCGACACACCCGATTATCCAACCGCTCTGCCCAGAGGACCGTTGCACCGCGAAGGCCGAGTCTTGTTGGCCGACCCGGACGTCGAGACACCGGGTCTGGACAAGGCACTGCAGGCTTTCAATTCGCGGGACTATCGAACTGCCCTTGCCCGGTTTCGAGCGGTGCAAGATCCGGTGATCTCGCTTCTCGGGGAGTGCTGGGTGCTCGGCGATCTAGGATACGAGGAGAAGCCTCAATATCGGATCGGCGGGGTAAACGAGGAGTTTGCGGACCTTGCTCGGAGACTGGCTCAGGCGGCCACGCGCTGTCTCTCGCAGGGGTTCGACCTTTCGAGCCGCGGCGCCGATCGTGCCCTTGTCGAGTATGCCCGTGTCGCCCGCTGGCTGCCCGAGCTCATCACGGTTCGGTCGGGGATGACTGCCGCGCGTCGCCTCGTCGGCCTCGGCGAAGAGAACAACCCGTTCTACCACAAGGCGCGACTGTATATGGCCCGCTATCATTACTGGAACGGCGCCGAGGCCGGGGATGTAGCAGTCAAAGAACAGGCGCTCTCCTGGATGGCCGATCTCAAGAAACTGTGGCCTGAACACACAATCCTGCGGCAGTATACCGGGGAGAAGATCCCATGGGGCAATGAGCTGATTGCCGACACGCAAGATCACCCCGCGTGGGCTGCATATCTGCGTGAGGCGTACGCCCGGCAGATCAAGATAATGGAACGCTTCTTCGCCGAGCGTCAGGCGCCTGATGGCCAGCTCGGGGGTGGTTACGGCGATGATGTGGAGCTGATGCGAACCTGGATGCAAATCGCATCGATATCCTCTTCGAGCCGCATCGTGAGAGCAGGCATAGAGCGGCTCGCCGAAGGCGTCTGGCAGAACGAGCTAGTGAACGGCTACGCGGGTCTGGGCGACGTCGAACACTCCGCCGAACCATCGGCCGACACGCTGCCCGGGATGCTGCTTCTGAATTACGGCGACCCACTCTGGGTGGAGCGCAATCTACAATCCTGCAAGACCATCCACGACGTTTGCATGGGCATCGACAGGAACGGATATCCGAGGTTCAAATCGGCGGAGATAGGGTGGAACGGTGCCAACACCGCACCTCAGGCAGGCGGCGACACCGGCTATCACGCCCGAGCAATGAAGCATTTCATCTGGCAGGCCTGGTGGGGAGACCTGGAAGCGAAAGACTGGTTCGTCCGATGGTGCGATGGATGGCGCGCCGCGACAATGTCCGCAGGGGATGGAAAGCTTCCTGGGTTCGTACCGTTTACGCTCTGGTATCCGTCCGGCGATATGCACCCACCCGGCGGCGGTGCCTGGTACGACAGCACGCTGCACTACTACGGCAACATGGGGGGAATGGTTCATGATTCGTTCCTGTGTGCCTGGTACTTCACTCACGACCGCAAGTTTCTGGAACCGTTTCAGATCGGCATGGACTCCGTCACCTACGGGCCGCTTCTGTCCGACGGCGTGTATGAGCCGGGCAGCACAGAATGGCAGCGTTCTCAGATGATGTGCGCGGACGATGGCCAGCGCCCCGCAGTCTACAGGTGGCTGACCGGCGACCGAGTCTACGACGAATACACAATGCGATTCGGTAATCCGGTCCACAAATACCTGGTTACCCACGATCTGGATGCGTTTCTCGCCAGTTTCGAGACTATTGCAAAGGCTAACCGCTACAATCTGGAGCTCCAGACGACCGAGGTGCTTTCGACCGACCGTGCTGCTCTGGCGGGTGCGCTTACCGTGTTTGGAGCCTACACGGGAGCCGTTACATCCCTACGGGACGCAGCCGCACCGACGTTTGCTGTCACGTACGACACGGCTGACGAGGACTTCGCTGCGGTGGTTACGGAATCGACCGATACGCGCGTCAGGATCTGGTTGTACTCTTTCCACAAAGAACCGATGCGCATAGGGCTGAGATTCTGGCAGCTTGTGCCCGGAAGGTATGTGCTGAACCAGGGCGAGCTTCTACCTGGAGAGTACCCGTGCCAGCACAGGTATGGGTGGATCGGGGCGCAGGACCTCGATATACTGCACCGCGCAGATTCGGCATATGTCACAGTGCTGCCGGGTAAGGTATGGGTCGTGGATGTACGGCTCCGGGAATCGATTCCGATTCCGGATAGGGCGCCTGATCTGGCAATCAGCGCGCGCGATGTGTCCCGTGAAGCTTCAGGTCTGCGGGTGACCGTGCACAACATCGGAAACGCACCTTCAAAACCCACATCGCTCTTGTTCGAAGTGGAGGATGGTGGCGTTTGGCGCAAGGCGGGTGAGGTGCGGGTTCCGGCAATTGCCCCGCCGAAAAGATTCACTCCCAGCAAGGTGTCCGTGTTCGTCAACGCGCCCCTGCCCGCTGGGGACTCGAAGTGCCGCGTCATTGTAGATCCCCTCGGTCGGCAATACGAAATTTGCGAGACGAACAGCACCGCCGTTTTCTAGGCCCGGTTTATTCGGCAAGTAACAGGGACCTAGGCGGTTCAGTTCGCTTTTCCGGCAATGCCGCCCTGAGCGCAGGTAAAAAAGTGGAAGCAAGCTTCTGCGATCAATAGTACATGACAGCGTTGTCAGATGCTCATAATGCCGGTTTACTTACGGTTTGACGCCCTAGTGCCCCAAAAAAGTCATTGACAGCGCGTCAGTACGGGGGTAGACTGCGGATGGTACGCCTCGGCCGGCGTACACACAGGCCGGGCCCAAAAGGCTATTGCGGCAAGAAGCACACCAAGCGCTTTCGGCGATTCGATGCTCCTTAACTAAGCGGGAGAATCGTCGAAAACGCGCATATTGCACGACGGCCTGCGGGGCCCATGACAGGCTGAACGGCGCCCACAGTATCCATCGCTGCAGGCGGCGCAGCACGCGGAGGAGGAGAGAAAGGCTATGTACGTAAGGCGTCACAAGCAAGGCAACTTACGACTGGTGATTGTGGCCGCGGTTTTGTCAACCCTTGTTGTCCCGGCTCGAGCCGGCACCATCAAGGGCAACGTATACAAGCCTCTCTGGTCGAACTACACGACCGGCCACGAGGCTGTATACCGCGGCTACGCGGGCATGGGTGTGTCAGCGGTGAAGGAGGGCCAACTGCAAGAGGCCGGCTACGGTGCGGCAGAGACCTGGGCCGGCGAGCCCGTTGGGTACTTCGAAATGCCTAACCTGGCTCCCGGCACGTACAGTATCCTTTTCCACGAAAAAGATGAGTACGCCAGGTTCCTCATGTTCGGACAGGTCATCCCGACCTCCTATCCCTGGGAGCTCAATCTGAGCCGAATCATCAAGTACCAGGATTCGGTCACCGCGATCACGTGGGACCCCTACCCCAGAGGTACTTGGTCACAATCCTTTGTGGCTAAGGGCAATTGGGTGACTCAGGTGGGCATTCAGCAGGCGATCGAGTTTGGTCCGGATGTACGAATTACTATTCACGAAGGCGGACCTACTGGGCCGCAGATCGGTCCCGCCAGAATGGTTCCGACGGTCGTCGTAAACCCCTCGTCAGCATACTGGAGCGCAGGCCAGGTGCCGACGACGCCTGGGCAAACCTACTGTGTGAACTTCTACGTTCCCACAGGGCTTCAGGTTTTTCTAGCCGGGGCCACCATTCAGGGCGGCAATGCCTATCCTGACGGCCGCACCTGGCGCGATTTCTCGCTGAGCCCCATTGGACCGGTAAAGTGCACCATCTATCAGGACACCGACGGCATCATCAGCGTCGTGAACACCAAGAAGACAAACTCGAGCAGCCTGCCGCTCTCCTATGTGTCGGCTACGACGGCGGGCCAGAGCTTCACAGCCATGGGCACAAGCCTGTTGTCGGTCAGTTGTCTCGTCGGAAATACCGGCACAGGCAAAATGATCGCAGCCCTTTACGAAGGCCCCGGGGTGAACGGTGAGGGACAGAACCAGATCGGTCTAGCCAAGTACTTCAAGGCGATCGACTACAATACCCGGAGCGGATGTGTCTGGAAGCCCGGAGAGGTGCCCATTGTGGCCGGACAGACGTATTATCTGAAGATCAAACGGGCGGACGGTCAGCCGTTCACCATCTACTACGTTAACGAGAACGAATACTCTGGCGGGATGATGTACGTGAACGGTGTGGGGATGCCGGACGCCGACCTATCCACCACGATTACGACCGAGGCGTTTCCGGGCAGCACGGCCGTCCGGCCGGTGCGCGTCTCCAACATTAGTGTCGCACGCGGCACGACGTCTGCAACCATCACCTGGAATACGGATGTCGCCACAACCAGCGATTACGTGGATTGGGGCCCGAGCACGCCCTACGTATCTCGTACTGTCGCGACGTCCGGCGGCACCAGCCATTCAGCGACTCTCACCGGCCTGCAGCCGAATATGTTGTATCACTACCGGGTGGTGAGCAAGGCTGCCAACAAGTTCGACACGTATTCAAGGGACTTCGTTTTTGTCACCGAACCGGACCAGGCCAATCTGCTCCTGAACCCCGGCTTCGAGACCGGCCAGTCATCTCCGTGGGTCCCGTTCACGATCTACCCGGGTGACTTCGGTGTTCGCAACTACCCATATACCCCTACCGGAGAGCCGAGCTGGTTCGGGCTCCAAGCTCGAGACGGCGGAGGTAACTGGTTCTATGGAGGCGTGACAAACGGCTTCAAGAACAAAGGAGGAGTGCACCAGCGGGTGCCGGCGACCCCGGGGGAAGAGATGTGTCTGCGGGCCTGGGCGGCCACCTGGAACTCCGACCCGGTCGGCGCGATGTTCGGCTACACAGCGCTGGCTCGCGTCGGCATCGACCCAACGGGTGGCACGGACCCGGCCTCGCCGAACGTGATTTGGGGGCCGTGGAACTGCTGCCAGGACATCTACGGCGCCCCGGAAGAGGGCAATGGCAAGGCGTACTGGACCGAGTGTTACGTGTGCGCCACCGCCGCTTCGAACCAGGTGACAGCGTTTCTGGAGGCAGGAAGCGAGCTGGACACACGGTGGACGCTGTGGGGGTTTGATGATGCCGTTCTCACAACAGCATCAGCACAGTCCGTAGCCCGCATCGGCGAACTGGCATCCGTTGCCGAAGGAACGCTCGTCCGTCTGACGGACAAGATAGTGACCGCCCGGACTCTTGAGGTGGGGGCAAACTACATCGAGGAGTTCGACCGCGCGAGCGGCATTCGCGTGGAGTCGCAGTTCGACTTCTACCGCGGCACAAAAGTCACCGTTCAGGGACGCAAAGCCACTAAGGCATCCGGAGAGCCTTACCTGTACAACACGGTGTTGCTTGCCGTGGAGGAAAGCACCGAGCCCGGGCAGCTTGCAACGCTGGCCAGGTCGGTCAAGGCCGGTATGCTCATGAAGGTCGCGGGCCGAATAGCAGTAGACGAGTTTCTCAACTACTACATCAACGACGGCTCGCTGCCGGGACTGGGGTTAAAAATCCGCACCGATCCACTCTACTTCCTGCCTGATATCGGTGCGTTCTACTCGGTCGCGGGCATTGTTCAGCTCGAGGGCATCGCGCCCGATGTGAGCGCGGTCATTTGTCCGCGCAGCGACGACGACGTGAGGCTCATAGCGGAAACACCATAACGCGGATTGCTCGTCGGTCGGGCCGAACCGACGAGTACAGGCCGTCGCGATAGTCGCGTCTTTGGCGATTATCCCGCTCAGTCGAGAAGCATCGAATCGCCGAAAACGCTCAGTTTGGATTCTATCGCAACGACCCGGGGGCAGTGTAATGTTTTGACATCTGAGCAAGGAAGGATTGTGGGCGCGTGCGACGGCAACCGGGTTGCCGTCGCACGCCCGCTTTATTGATACACATAGACCGGCAGCGAGTCGATAGCAGCAGTCCTGCCGTCGGGCGACTTGATCTCCACCTCTAGATGATACCTGCCGGGAGGCGAAATCGTCCTGGCGGAGAGAAGATACCCCGATACTTTGTCGGTGACCGCGACCGGGGCTTCGGCACTCACCGGTGCAGCTTCCGGATCATCCAGGGATCTTAGGGTGCAGCGAACCGCACCGCGGCGGGTTTCCGGGGACGATACCGCCAGAGCAAGTTCCGCTGCGCCCCCGGTTTTCATGCATCTTCTATTCCAGAAAAGGGCTGCACTCAGCTTTTTCCGGTCTGCGGATGGAACAAACTCGAAGAGGATAAAATCGCTGGGTTTCTTGCCGCGCGTCATTGCGCCCGGCACAAGCTCCAGTCTGGCCTTTCTGGACGCACCGCCGTCGCTGTCGTTCACCACGACACACATCCTCGCCCTCGGCCACATATCCGGCGCGAGGGGGGCGAGCTCGGCAACAGGGATAGCGGCCTCGTAAATAGTGTGGTTGCCGTTCCTGACTATCGCCACCCTGGCGCTTTTGACGACGTCTGCCGGCTGACCACGACGTCCAGTCCACCGCCACGCCACCGCTTTGCCGTCTGCGAGTGCAAACCCTATCTCGTGCCCATTCTCGCCGTAGCCGCTCGCCGGCGACGAGAGAGATGACACCCCCGGCCATTTCAAGTCGGGCGGCATGGGGGCTATGCCCAGTTGAACGCAATCGTTCTTCCAGAACTCGGGCCCGCGCATCATCTGGCAGTGAAGATCGTCCACCACGTCTGCGGCAAAATATAGGGTCGAGTCGTCGACCATCATCGCGAACGTCGCAGACAGATCGTCCGGGCCTCCGAGGCGATCAACACCGTTGCGTTGTATCCTGATATCAACCTGCGCGTTCGGCTGTTTCCGGTAGCGATCGACCATTCCCCATAGCTCGAACGCCCATCGGATCCGCTTATCACCGAACTGCAGCACTATGTCCCCCTCGCGCAGGCCAGCTTTGTGTGTGGCTCCGCCCGCCTCCACGGAGGTGATCACGACCTGGTCCTCGCCGTATCCTTCAAGCAAGTACCTCAGCCGATATTCTTCATTGATCTGATCCCATCGGAATCCGAAGTAGTCGCCTATGTGTTTTGGCGCGTTGGTCCCTTCGGACGCCTGCTTACCCGCTGCCTTATCACCTGCGTCTTCCGGCACCCTGAGCCTGACTTGCATCTCATAATTGTCCCCGAAGTGGTACGGCTGACCACTCATTTCGATCCACTGCGCTGCAGACCAGTCATCGAGACAGCCGTCGACCCGAACGCCGCCCGTCCGCGGGATGACATAACGAGCTTGTTCGTGCTTCGTCGGCAGGTTGCCGATTGGGTGCAGATCGAGTGACAAGCTCCCCGGCGCGGTTTGGTAGTCGCGGCGCGGGAAACGTTCGACCCGACCGTCATCTCGAATGTAGATGAGCTGCTTGTACCCGGCGGCGCGGAGCCCGTCGTAATCGTTGACGTAGTCATATTCAATGCCGGCGCGGCTGAGCAAAATGCCCTCGAAAAGCGCCGTCGCCGCGATATCGGAATAGCTGACATCCCAACTATTGATCTGCTCGCGGTTCATGCCCCAGATGGTGTCCTCGGCGAGCAGATAGCCTTGAGGCAGCACAATTGCTGCCGAAGCGCTCGCACAGGAACGTCGTGGGTTCTTCCTGATGTGTTCGCCGAGCGCCTTCAAGACCTGTAGTCGCCACGCATAGGGCAAATTCCGGTCACACCAGAACCACAGGCACCTGGCGCCCTGGTCGTACGCACGCGTCAGTGCCGGAATCATCATTGACCGGTCTCCTTCCGGGTAAACGCTTGTCCCCCAATAGCCGCTCCATCGCCTGGCTGCACCGCGAAGAAAGGCGTGGAAATAATCATACTGTTGTTTGTCGGCTAGATCCTCAAGCCCGTTTCCCAGCAAGGATTCCGGAACCCAGCCATAGCCGCGCTTCACGTAACGGCCCTCGAACACAAGTCCGGGTGCTCCTCCAGCCAGCTGATACCAGGCCGTGTACTGCTGCGTCTCCCACGACGGATACCTGTTGTACAGAGCTTCCATTGTACCCGTTGCGAAGCAGTTGTCGCAGTCGAACCGACGGTTTTCGGGCCGCTCAGCCTCTTCGACTCGCGTCTTGATGGCCTCGGCGATTACCTCCGGGCCTACTATGTCACCCGGCACGCCCTTGCTCCAGCCGAATCTGGTGGCCGGCTCGTCGATGAACATTCGGCCCGGGACGAAATTGCTGCGGTAGAAGTCGTCCGGGTGCGTTCCCTTCGCCGCCCAATATACAGGCAGGTCCCGTATCCACTCGACCGCCTCTGGCGTCGGGTGAAAATAGTTTGCCCCAGCGGCGATCAACTCCAAGTACTCCTCGCGTGTATATGGAGTGTGTTCGCGCTTCTCCAAGGGTACGCTCGCGTCGCGGTCGTCCCTGGCATCAATCTGGCTGCCGATTCTCAGGTCGCTGCGCAACCGAAGCACGGTTGGGTTACGGAAGTCCAGAACGGGTAAGTCCGGCCTAACGTTCGTCCTCACCAGCACGTGCCCGATCAGCCGTCCTGTCGTGGCGAAGCCATCCTCGTACCGGGCTTCGGGCGAGGCGTGCGGAAAGTAATCCTGGGTAAACGTTGACAGCTCGGGCAGTAGGGCCGCACCTGTGAGCTCGTCCACGTACTCCAGAGCTTTCCCGGGGCAGGGCGCGAAAATGTATCGAGCCACGCCGCCGACATCCGAGAACCGCTCCGGCTGTCCCCCCTGACCGGCTTGGTGGTACTGAAGCCGCTTATCGCCAAAGGACTTCCCAGGCGGCACCGTTAGGGGTGCCTTTTCGCTAAGTACTTTGACTCCCAGGACTTCGCCGTTCGGCTTCTCAAGAGTCATCTCCCACCACTGATACGGTTGGCCCGAAACTCTTTCTATCGGCCCCGCGACTATCCGCACGCGGCGTATCGGCGGGACCTGGTGCTCAGCCGAGCTCGCAAGGTAGAACTGTGCCTCCGAACCTGGTTGAACCGCGAACGAGGCTGAAACGCAAACCGAAAGCGCACAGATCGAGAGTACAGAACGCAGCGGTGTGTGCATCTCTCCATCCTCCCGGTGGCCACCCAGGGGTCAGCCGTACGCAGGCTGGCGCGGAAAACAAATTTCCGGCGATTCTTGCGCTTACTTCAGGGCCGGCAAATCGCTGAAAACGGTAAGTCTGTCTTCAATCAGCACGGGCCTGATAACGCACAGATCGCCAGTCGTGTAACTACAACCCCAACCTGTCGAACTGCTCCGGCGGGCAGCCGTCTCGTGTCATTTCCTCCCGTAACCTGCGGCGCAGCCGGGCTGCGGTATCGGCTGCGTGGTTTATGATGTTCCTTTCTTCGAAGAGCGGGTCATCGCGTCGGTATAGGATCGATGGAAAGTCAAACACGGCTCGCTTTGGAATACGCCACACGGGAGAATCTACACCCGGAATGAACCTACCGTTCGTCGGCTCGCCGCTGGTCGGTGTATTCAGGAGCGCGGAGTACCAGTACAGCGGCGCGCGAGTGTTGGCACCCTGCAGGAGTACGTGTTCCCCGTCCGTGCAGCAGATGCCCCCGCCGAATGATCCCCAGTAGGTGAAGTTCCTTCCTTGTTCGCCGCGCAAGAGCCGGAGGACCGAGCGGCTGTGCGGTCCTACATCCTGCGAACCGCCGAGCGCATCAAGTATTGTGGCATAGATATCTACGCCCGAGGTGATCGCGTCAACGACCCTCCCACCCGCGCCCAAGTCGGGATGCCAGATGAAAAGCGGTATGTTGGCGTGGCTGAGGTAGTGCGGGTCCTCCTTTCCGAATGGGATTCGCAGCGTGGCATCCCGTGCGTCGTCGGTAACCTTATCAAGCGAGCGGACAGCCTCGGCAAGCTCGTGGCCGTGGTCGGTGGTAAGGATCACGACGGTATCCTTCCAGAGGTTGTGCCTGTCCATCGCGGACCAAACCCGGCCGAGGGAGTCGTCCACCATAGTGAGCTTGCCCTTGTACTGGGCTCGAATGTATTCAAGCTCGGCAAGACACGTGCTGCGCAGAAAACTGCGGCGTTGTTCGAGATTCTGATAGGGTGGCCAGCAAGTATAGTCCGGGTTGTGGTCGTCAGTGTACATCGACCGATAGGGTTCGGGGATGTAAAAGGGCTCGTGCGTGTCGAAGCTTTCGATCTGCAAGAAGAAGGATGAATGCGCTGCGGCATTTGCGTCGATCCACTCGGATGCAACTCGGAAGACAGAAGGTGCGTGCCAGTCCTCAATGCTTTTGAAGTGAGCCACGTTGCGATAGTAGCGGCTGCCCCAGCCTGGGCGGTGCTTGTTAATCGCCCTGACCCAATCCAGCTCTTCGGGTTGAGGTGCGGTTCGCCAGTAATCGAGCTCGTGTCCCCGAATCATTTCCGAGCCGTCGAAGTGCTCCAGGTACCCATGCGAGCTGCCCTCCCAGTAGTGATAGTGGTCGGTGATGATCTGGGTGACTGCGCCAAGCTTTCTGCACTCAGCGGCAAGCGGACGATCGAAAGGCTCCATGTGCCCCCAACCACGCCAGAGGAACTCCCGACGCCCGGCCATAAGCTCGCGCCTGGCGGGCATACACGGTGCGGAACCCAGGAAATGATTGGTAAACGTGACGCCGCGGTCGGCAAGCTCCTGAATGTTCGAGGTCTTCACCGACCTGCACCCATACGGCGACAAATAGTGTCGATTGCAGCTATCGATAAGTATGAGGACGACGTTCATCGGCCCGGTCCTTTAGAGAAAAAGCTTCGGCACACACGAGCAGTTGTCCTTTTCGCGTGAAGCTGATCAGCCTGCTATGGGGAGTCTGCCTTAGCGGGAATCAGCTCACGCTGAGCTTGTTTCAGCATTCAGGCGCTCAGGAGGTGAATCCTGAATCGAGTC
>JBMFPI010000010.1:1613-22727 GCA_049969195.1 Armatimonadota bacterium | reverse complement strand
CCAGCGCCCCGGAGCTCCGCACAACGGAATCAGGTCTCATTTGTGGTCCTCTTGATCACCGCCTTTTTCAGCTTTGCGACCTCCCTGCGCGTCAGGTAGCGATGCTCTCCCTCGGCAAGGCCCTTGATGTCAAGCGTGCCGAACCGGGTCCGTGTCAGGGCGAGAACGCGGTGACCAACAGCCTGGAACATCCGCTTGACCTGCCGCTTTCGGCCCTCGTGTATGGTGATCTCCACCTTGCTTGTATCGTCCGCAGCGGAATACGAGATTAAGCGCACCTTCGCCGGGGCGGTCGGGCCGTCCTCGAGATCCACGCCATGAGCGAGCCGCTCGAGCGAGTCTGCGCTGATCCGGCCGCGGACCGTTGCCACATACGTCTTCTCAACCTCATATGACGGATGGGTCAGCAGATTGGCAAGCTCCCCGTCATTGGTGAGCAGAAGCAAGCCCGACGTGTCCACGTCCAGGCGCCCGACGGGATACAGATAACCCTGAACCTCATCGACCAGCTCCATCACGGTGTGTTTCGCAAACCGGTCGAACCGCGTGCTGGTGTACCCCGGGGGCTTGTTCAGGAGGATATATATCTTGTCCTGAGCGGCATCGATAGGCTTGCCGTCGATGCAGATGCAGTCTCTGTCGGGGTCAGCCCTGGTCCCAAGCTCCGTAACAACACGCCCGTTGACCGCGACCCTACCGGAAGCGATCAAGGCCTCGCAGTGACGCCGCGAGCCGATGCCGGCGGCGGCGAGCACTTTTTGCAGACGCTGTTCCATACCGCCTCCCAACTGCCGCAACCGCCAGTATGATCAGGCCGATCTTCGTCCATCGCAAGGCCCGCCGCGCGACGCTGATCCCCACATCATCCACAGCCGTCATATCGACCCTTACGACCGGCTCTCCGTTCACCGACGCCACGAGTGTCCCGACCTTTGTGCCTTTCTCGACTGGGGCCTCAATCGACGCCGGCTCGATCCAGGTTATTATTTGGGCGCCGGTCCTCGGAACGACTACACGCACGTCTTTGACCGGTGCGGCGGGCACGGATTCACTTGCGCCCCCCTTGACCTCAACCCCAGCGAAAGGGGTGCCGGCGCGAGCGATAAGATAGGGCTGAAAGTTCGAGAAGCCATAATCCATAGCTGTGGCCACATCCCGGCCGGCGTTGTCGCTCTTCAGAACGGCACACACTAGCCGCCAGCCGTCTCGCGTCGCGCTGCCAACCAGGCAGTACCCGGCTTGTTTGATATACCCCGTCTTGGCGCCGTCCGCGCCTGAATACTCCTTGAGGAACTTGCAGCGCGAAAAGACGGCCAGGTCCTTCCTGTTGATCGTGCGGCTGTCTAGGAAGTATTTGCGGGTGCTGATTGCCTCATTGAACACGGGATAACGGAACGCGTAGCGCGCCAACAGGCACAGGTCGTAGGCACTCGAGTAATGATCCTTCGAGTAAAGGCCGTTAGGCGTCACGAAGTGCGTATCGGTGCATCCGATCTCGCGGGCCTTCTTGTTCATCATCTGAGCGAACTTGCCGGTCGACCCGGCTATGTGCTCAGCCGCTGCGACGGCCGCATCATTGGCTGACCTGACCATCAGCGCCATCAACAGATCGCGTGCGCTTATCTGTTCGCCCGGCTTGAGGTGGATTGAGGTGTAAGGGGTCTCGCACGCCTTCTTCGAAGCCCTGATCATGTCCGTCATCTTGCAGTGCTCGATCAGTAGGATCGCCGTCATGATCTTGGTAGTGCTGGCATTGGGCCGCCGCACGTGAGGATTCTTTGAGTAGAGCACCTGGCCATTTTCGGCGTCCATCAGCACTACGCTCGCGGCCTTGACGGCAGGCTTGGGAACTGGCCTCTCGACCCTCGGTGGCACGTCGATCACGCGGAGGGCGCGGTGATCGGTCAGACCCGGAACGACCGGACCGGCATCGGGCGTCTTCTCCTGCGATGCGGTCTCCGGTTCATCCAGGCGCAGCACAATGACGCCGTCATCCGCCGCCCACGCAGGCAGCCGGGCGCACACCAGACCCAAAAACACGCACGCCGCGGCCGCGACCCCGCCGACCCGGGCAAGTACTCCGGTGAAAGCTCGACGTCCCATCACTGCTCAGCGCCCGGTCCGTTGGAAGCCTCGCTCCCTGTGTTCTCTTCCCCCGAACCGGACGTACCCTGCTCGCCGCCATCCGGGCTCCGGAACAACTCCCTCTGCGCCTCCAGCGCCCTGATCTTATCAAGGGCCATCTCGTCTATGTCCGGCAGTTCGGAGATGTCGTTAAGGCCGAAATATTCGAGAAACTCCGGCGTCGTGGCATAGAGGATCGGCCTGCCCGGTGTATGCTTTCTACCCGCCTCTCTGATCAGACCGCGGTCGATGAGCGTCTTGATCACACCATCAACGCACACTCCTCTGACCGCCTCGACCTCCGGCTGCGTACAGGGCTGCCGATAGGCGATTATCGCGAGCGTCTCCAGCGCAGCCTTCGAGAGCTTCTTACGAGCCGGCTGAAGTATGATCGAGCAATAGTCCGCGAACTCCGGACGAGTGCAAAGCTGATAACCTCCGGCTACCCGCATCAACTGCAGCCCGCTGCCGGAGTCCAGCCGAGCTTCAAGCTCGCTCATCGCTCGCTCGACTTCGTTCACCTCGACCTGCAGCGACTCGGCGAGCCGAGCTGCGCTCAGGGGTTCAGTCGAGACGAAGAGCATACACTCCAGCACCTCGCACAGCCGGCCGTTCTTGTGCAGATCGGGCGTGCTCGTGCCCTGCGGACTCTGAGGCTCGGCTGACCGCTCGTCCTCGCGTCTGGCAACGACCACCCCCGGCACCGCCTCAGCCACCTCCGAGACCGCTGCCTGCGAAATAGGCTCGGCCGACATGACCTCGACTACTTCATTCGATCTGGCTGTCTCGTCGCTGCGTTCCGTCATCCCGCGCAGACACCGATATAATAATCGGCGCGAAAGTCGTTTTCTGTCTGACCCTGACCCGGCGCATCGCCACAAGCTCCAGCAGCGCCAGGAATGTTACCACTACCTCGATACGGGAAGCATCCTGATCAAAAAGGTCGTCGAATACGATCCTGCCCGATCCCTCGGTCAGCCGGCG
Source organism: Armatimonadota bacterium (assembly GCA_049969195.1). Taxonomy (GTDB): domain Bacteria; phylum Armatimonadota; class UBA5829; order UBA5829; family UBA5829; genus CALJES01. The sequence goes on along the minus strand of JBMFPI010000010.1, from coordinate 19,619 downwards.
CCAGATCTCCCGCATTCGCATCCGGACGGTGATCTTGCGCCGCTGGACGGTCGTAACTTCCTCCTCGGTGACGTCGGCCAGGATTCGCTGCAGGGCCGCCAGGAGGTCCGCGGCGGTTATGTCCTCGAGCGAGAGGATCGGCTTCAGTTCAAAGTCGAGTTCAACCTCTCCCCGGACAAATACCCTGGACCGCTCCTCCTCTCGTTCTCTGAAGTGCTCCGCGGCGCTCTTGAACTTTTCGTATTCGATCAGCCGCTCTACGAGCTCCTGCCTAGGATCGGGGGCTTCCTCCTCCGACTCTTCTTCGGCAGCATCCTGCGGGAGCAACATTCTCGACTTGATCTCCAGGAGCGTAGCTGCCATCACGAGCCACTCGCCCGCGATCTCCAGGTCGAGCTGCTCCATCAAATGCAGATACGCCAGATACTGCTCGGTAACCTTCGCGATGGGTATGTCATAGATGTCGATCTGCTGCTCGCGAATAAGATGAAGCAGCAGATCAAGCGGGCCCTCGAAGACTCCGAGCGAGACCTTGAATGGGCTTTCGTCCGTCTGAACTATGCTCACGCCCTGCCTTCCCGCCGTTCCGAGCATCCGTCGCCCCAAGGCGCCGCGAGATGCCCGCCCAATGGTCCTGCGCCACGATGAACCTTTCTGCTACGAGGCTGTTGCGGCAAAACGCGTCCTATCGCAACAGCCTGACAACGGCAGCTCCTCGGGCTCGTGCTGGAAGTAGACCAGATGCGAAACGCATCGGCAGTCGCCCGAGCCGAAACCCCTAATCGGCACTTGCGCGCTGGGCAAAGCGACCGTCTGGGCGTTGATCACGCACTCCTCGCGCTCGGTGCTCTCCTTAATAGCATATCCGATAACGCGGCCGTGCTCAAGCAGGTAATCGATATGCCAGCGGATTCTTTTTCGACTCGAAAGGTGCCGCCTGACTCTCGATTCCACACCGTTCATCGCCGAGCCGGTGTATACGTAATACCCTGCACGAAAGCAAAACGTGCCCAGACGCCCGACGGTGATAGTCCGGTCCTGGTCAAGCCGTATAAGTAGCTGGTACGCGCCCTTCATCGCTCATGATCGTAGGGTTCCGCGTTCATAATCCAGGGAACACGCATGTTTGTGACAAATCACCTCCAGATGTGTGCCAGTGCGTCCCAGTCCTCGTCTGTGATCGGTTCGGCGGTCGGATGCAGAGCGGTCAGGTAGTAGAGGCTGGGCACACCCAGAGACGGCTGTAGCTTCATATAATCCAGCCATTCCTGATGGGTGGTCGCGCTGGAGTTGTCGCAATCGATTAACGCGTGCGGGCAGGCTATCTTTGCGATCTTCTGTCGGTGAATCATCATATCACATAGCTCGCGCACGCCGGCGTGAATATCGTTGAGCCTAACCATATCCGTGCATTCGGCGAAATAAGGATTTGCAGTGTGGGTGATGATAAGCGCGTCCGGCTTGGCCGCTTTGGCGGCGTCGTAGAACAGCTTCGTGTAGGTCTTGAACATCCCGATTCCCCACTGGTCGCCCTGGGGGTTGAGAGCCGGGTCAATAGGCACGCCAGTCCAGTCGTATTTTATGCCGTCGGCATTGTAGCAGCCGGGTCCGTCGGACAGCATTCGGTGCAGCATTTCCCCGATGCGCGCCTGGTACTTCGGGCTGGTCGGATCGCAGGCGATGGGTGCGCCCTGGTCGTTGATCAGGCATTCATCAGGGTCCAGACCTTCCGGGCACCACGCTCCGTACCAGAGCAGCACCTTGCGACCTTCTGCGTGTCTGGCGTCTATCCAGCCCCTCAAATCGGGCCACTTTTCCGTATCGGCTTCGCAGGTGCCGTAGTGCTTCTGCCATTTATCGTCGATGATAATAGTCCCCGGTGCGAGACGTTTCTCAGCTATCAAAGTGAGGAACCCATCGTAGTGTGCCTGAGTTGCAATATCCTGAGCGCGCGCGCCGCGCCGCCAACCAATCACGTTCTGCTCGCCCCAGCCGCAGAACACGGGTCTGGACCACCACTCAGCCTGCGAGTGCTTGTTGCTCTCCACTAGTTTCCAAGCACGCAGAGTTTCGCAATGCTTTTTCAGGGCTTCATACTCATCTGCTGCGGGTCGGAACACGAACGCGGGCGCGCTCCAGGAGCCGTCAACATCCGTCTTGCCATCATATGTGAGTCGAAAACAAAACTCCCACACTCTGGGCCTGTATTCGAAGCGAGTAAAGTTATACTCCCCGGGCTCCGGAGCAATCCCGGCGCCCAACCACGGCCCGGAGCTGAACCCCAGGCTGTAGCACAGCGGTGGCGGCGTGAATATCCAATGGTTGTACGCGTTCTCGTCCATTGGAAACTCAGACATCCGACCCTGGCTCGCATCTATGCAACCGTACTGCATTGACTTCCAGTAGCGCTGATCCAACAGAGAACACTCCGGCGAGAAGAACCGCGAGAAATCAAAAAACGACCACCTTTCGCGCATGGTGAAAAAACGCACATCCTCGATCTTGCCCCTGCCCTTTATGCGCGTCCGACAGACCACCGCATCCGGCTCAAATCGCCAATGGTATATCTTCTGCCCCCAGAGGTTGCTTGATGTAGTCCATACTATTTCCACAGCGTCCTCGTAGCGGCTGACTGCCGGCTCCGGAAGCGGATTGTCGTGGTCTTCGCCGCCCACGGTGTTGACGGCTACTCCCGGTTGCAGAACGAGATACCGGCGGCCATTGAGGAAGAGTGAGATCGTGTCGGGCTCGACCTGCGCGGTGTAGGAGTCGTAGTCGATTCTCATCTGGTTTCAGCTCCTCCGGGTCTGTCTAATAGCAAGTTCTTCGTACCGGGTTCCGAATCCTATCGCGAATCGGACTCATTCCGAGCGTGAGTTTTCTATGCTTCGGCAACGGCTCGACGCAGGCTCAGCCCTTAGCTGACGGACCTGAGTTCCGGAAAGCATAGCGAAGCCTCACCCCTACCCTCTCCCCTTGCGGTAGAAGGCGGGCTACGGGGTGAAATGCGTTCGAGGCTGGCGTTGTATCCTGCCGGAACTCTACCGTGCGGAACAACCGGGCCGAGTCCAAACAGTCGTTCCCGCAGCATATGAACTGAAACCCGTCACCGCGTCGTAGACCCGCCTTTTCGGCGATTCTTCTGCTTAGTTGAGGCGCGTCGAATCGCGGAAAACGCTGGGTTTGCGTTCTACCGCAAGGACCTCCTGTGTTCGCGGCTATAGAATACTCCTTTGCCGCGCACGCGGATTAGCCAACCGGCTGGCCCATCAGGAGCTTTATCAGCATTCGAGCAGGCGGGCCGATTAGCCCCGGCAGCACCCCAGGTGCCAGGAATATCAGCCCTATGAAGATGAAAAACCCGTACCTCGCCATGAAAATGTCATAGCTTCTTGCCTGCCGGTAGGGCAGCAGCGAAGACACGATATGAGAGCCGTCCAGAGGCGCGACCGGCAACAGGTTGAAAAGAGCTAAGCCGACGCTTATCGCGGCGAGCAGCCACAGGAAGTATACAACGTTTGCAGGCAGCAAATGAGCGGCTAACCTGTAGAGCAGTCCTGCCGCCGCAGCGGTCAGCAGGTTCGACAGCGGACCCCACAACGACATCTTCAGGTTGTCCCACCTGGGATGCCGGAAGTTGGCCGGGTTGATCTGCACCGGCTTTCCCCAGCCGATCCCGAACCCCGAGATAGATGAGACAACCATCATGATCGTTCCCATCGGGTCCAGGTGGTCCAGGGGATTCAGCGACAGCCGGCCCTGCAAGCGCGGCGTGTCGTCTCCAGCCCTGTAGGCTGCGTAGGCGTGGGCAAACTCATGGATGGTGATGCATATCACCAGCGCCGCCATCGAAAGCGCGAAACTGTATGCGTCGAAGTTACCCACTCTCAGGCCAGCCTGTCAGGCAGTAGATCACACCGCACCAGGTCGTCGAGGGTTTCCCGCCTCACGACAAGATCCGCCTTCCCGTCAGCCACGAAGACAACCGCCGGCCTTGCAAAGCGATTATAGTTGGAGGCCATCGAAAAGTTATAGGCGCCCGTAGTCTGGACCGCCAGCAAGTCGCCCGTGTGCGCCTCCGGAAGCCTGACGCTCGGGATCAGCAGGTCGGTCTCGCAGTGTCTGCCGGAGACGGTGTAGCTCCTGCTCGGTGCATCCCCGGCCCTGTTTGCGATCAGCGCCGAGTACACTGCGTCGTAGAGCGCGGGCCTGGGGTTATCCGACAGACCACCGTCCACCGCCAGATACGTGCGCCTGCCGGGCGGCTCTGCGATGTCAACCTCCTTAATCGGGCCGACGGTGTAGAGGGTCGTGCCCGCTTCCCCGACGATCGACCTGCCCGGCTCGACGATCAGCATAGGCCTGTCCAGCTCTGCCGACGCGGCCGCCGAGATCACCGCCGTGCTCACCGTTTCGGCAAACTGCTCGATGGACGGAGGCTTGTGTTCTTCCAGATACCGCACGCCGAGGCCGCCGCCAAGGTCCAGGACCGCTAACTCCGCGCCGGTTTCGTCGCGCACCTGCCTTATGAACTGCGTCATGACCGGCGCGGACTCGGTATAGGGGGTGAGATCGAAAAGCTGGCTGCCGATGTGGCAGTGAACGCCGCGGAGGTCAAGCCCGGGCATTTCGAGCGCCCTCTTGGCCGCCCTCATAGCCGACCCATCTCTGATATTGAACCCGAACTTGCTGTCCTCCTGGCCTGTGCTGATCAGGCGATGTGTGTGAGGATCCACGCCCGGGTTGCACCGAAGCAGGATGGGCTGAGTCTTGCCCGCCGCCTTGGCCACTGCGCCCAGAGCGTCAATCTCGACGAAGCTGTCTACCACCACGAAGCCGACGCCGTAATCCAGCGCCATCTCGAGCTCGGCTGGTGTCTTGAAATTGCCGTGCATCAAGATGCGGTCCGCCGGAAAGTTCGCGTTGGCAGCGGTGTACAGCTCCCCCGCACTGGCAACATCCAGCCATAGCCCCTCCTGTTTAGCCAGGGCGCACATGGCGGTAACGATAAACGCCTTTCCCGCGTACGCGATCGCGCTGTCGCCGTAATGACGCGCGAAAGCCGACCGGTATGCGCGGCAGTTGCCGCGAATCAGCGCCTCGTCCACCACATACAGAGGCGTGCCGAACTCCGCCGCCAGTTCGACCGTATCGCACCCGCCTATCTCCAGGTGGTTCCTGTCGTTTATTTGCTGTGTGCCGAGAAGCATACCCTTTGTCCCCAAAGTTCGATGCACAAAAAAACGAACCAGCTCACCCAGGCATGGTCAGCCGGTTCAATAGTAATCTAGCACAAGCGCGGGCAAGTGTCAATCCGCCACTTTGCGAGGAGGGCGTTTTCGGCGACGCTTGCGCTTAATTGAGGAGCGTCGAATCGCCCAAAACGCTGCACTAGCCCTCCGTCGGAACAAGTTCATGCAATCCCCCTATCCCCTTGCGGGAGAGGGGCGGGGTGAGGGGTCACGCGTGTCCAGCGGGCATACAGCCCAGTCCTTGCAGACTAGATGGTTGCCCCGCGGGCTGTGCCGGAAGTATCCTGCCGGAACCCAGGGCCGGGGCAGCATACCCTGGCCCATCTGGGCGCAGCCATGGTCATCCGGTCACTCCCACTTGAGCTTCGACATATCCAGCACGTAGTAGAACGGGTAGTCGCCCTGCGGGTCCGATACGTACACCAGGACGGCCAGGTAGTCGCCGTTCGGCGACCAGATGAGCCTGGCCGCGCAGCGCTTGTCGGACTCGTCGTCAGGGTTCCCGAACCTGCCGACCACCGCGCGTCTGAGGTCCGCAACACGAACGGCGACCACAGTCTTGTCAAAGGCGTAAGCGAGTGTCCTGCCGTCGGGCGACCATGCCACGGCGTTCAGGTCTCCTCTGGCGATCTCGCGTCCCCTGCTGCGGCTTCCGTGGGCTATCTGAAGGCTTAATATTCGGCCGCGGTCCTGCTGCACCAGAATCGCGCACTTCGAGCTTTTCGGGTCGGGGCTCCAGTCAACTATGTTCTCCCCGAGCCGCGAGTAGACCGGCCCGACATGTCTGCCCTCGAGGTCGTATTCGTCCGGGCCGAATGTTCTGAAGCGTGTCCATTCGGTCATGCGAACAGTGATCGTTTTCCGCTCGGGATCGTAGGAGAAGCCGGTGATCTCAGGGAAAAGCTCGTTTTTCTTCAGCAGTGCAGCGACCTCCCTCTCCTTGCCCGTCCGCAAGCTTCGGAGGAATATGCCCTTCGGCAGCTTCTTCATATATATGAACTCGTCGGCGGTTACGAAGTGCGGGGAGACGCCGGCGGTGATGTATTCCAGCTTCTTCTCGCCCACTCTCCACCTAAAGATCTTGTCCCGCTGTGAACCGAGCCCGAAGACCGAAAAGATCACCGAGCGCGAGTCGGGCGACCAGGAAAGAAACGGGTCCAGAACCCCCATTGCTCTGTAGCTCTGTGCGGGCAGAAGCTGCCACGCCGGCACAAGCCGCTCTGCAGCAGACTCACGTGTGCCGAGAGCGGCCCATATCCCAACTCCAGCGGCTATCACTATCAGGATTGCGATTGCGATTCGCGTTCTCATCGGCAGTCTCCTAGAAGTATTGTGGCACCTCACCTTGAATATCTTCGCCGTCCTGCGCGTGGGAGCGCTCCGGAATCGTCACCGGCGGGATGCCTTGCGGCTGGATCTTCCCAAAGATCAGTTTCGCTGCCGCCTCGATAGTGCCTCCGCGGTAGCCGTAAATGCATACGTACGTCCTGACCTCTGGGAACCGGCTGAGATCATACGGCTCGCGAACCGCGACGACTATCAGCTTCTTTTTCAACCCCGCAAGCGAGCGGACCACACGGGTCTGCAAGTTCTGGTCGACCGGCGCGCGCCAGGGCTCCTTCGGACAAGTGGGCACGATAATCGCCTCTGCCGCAGCCGCAGCCTCCAGTGCCGAGTTGACGGCAGCCTCAGGCTCGATGCCCTCCAGCCTGAGCAGACCGGCGTTTTCGTGATGTTCTCTGACCGCCACGTACAGCGGCGCAACAGTCGGATGCAACCCGATAACCATTACGCGTTTGTCGGGCCTGAGGTTCAGGGGTACTGCCTTGTCTTTGTTTCTTACGAGCGTCACGGCTCTTTCGGCTATCGTCCGCTGAAGCTCAAGATGGTTCGGATGGCGCAGGATGCCCGCAAGCGCCTCCGGATCGACCCGCCGCCGCTCCTCGAGCGAGTACTGCCGCTTGAGTGCAGCGATTCGGGCCACGGACTTCTCGATCCGGGACTCGTTTATCCTCCCGTCTTTCACGGCCTTGATGAGCGCTTCGAGAGTCTCGCGCTGAGTTGACAAGGTGTGGCAAACGAGCACCATATCAACGCCTGCCTCGACCGCCATAACCGCCGCCTCAGGCGTTCCGAAGTTGTCGGCAATGGCTTTCATCTCCATACAGTCCGTGACCACCACGCCTTCATAACCGAGTTCCTCGCGCAGCAGGCCGGAGATGATCCTGCGCGACAGCGTTGACGGTCTGTCGGCATCCAGGGCGGGGAACATTATGTGGGCGGTCATGATGGAGGATACCCCCGCGGCAATGGCAGCCCTAAACGGCGTCAACTCGACGCGATCAAGCCGCTCGCGCGCGTAGGGCACAGAAGGCAGGGCCAGGTGCGAATCCACCGCCGTATCACCGTGGCCGGGAAAATGCTTGGCGCAGGCTATCATGCCGTTTTCCTGGTAGCCCCTGATCGCGCAGGCCGCCAGCTCCGCCACTTTTTCGGGAGATTCGCCGTAGGAGCGCGTCCCGATGATCGGATTGTCCGGGTTGTTGTTGACATCTACGCAGGGGGCGAAGTTGAAGTTGCACCCGATCGCGCAGAGCTCGCGTGCGGTAGCGGCCGCGGCCTCACGGGCAAGGTCCGGCGACCCGGTCGCCCCGACAGCCATGTTCGAAGGAAAAACGGTTACCCCATCCACGAACCTGGCCACCATGCCGCCTTCCTGATCGGCGATCACAAACAGCGGCTCGCGCGACATCGACTGCAGCTCGTTGAGTGTTTCGGCGGTCTCGGCCAGGTTGTCCGCTACGTTTCGACCGAGCAGCACCACCCCTCCGACCTGCATCTCGTTCACGATCTCCCGGGCGTGTGCGTTCACCCCGGTCGCACCCTCTCCAGCCCAGCCGAAAACCAGCATCGCCCCGATCTTCTGTTCAAGCGTCATCGACCGACTCCTCGACACGGAAAATCCGTTGCCTGTTCGGCAAAGACTCGTCCGAGCGGCCCGGGCACAACACCCGCAGACGGACCATCACTTCACTCCGTCACCATCTTCACCAGCGCCGGGCTGAAAGGGGGTATATCGAGCTGCAGCACGAGCTTTCCGCCGACGATATGATGTGGGGCACCCTCGACGCGCACGTTCTCCAGCAGGCCCAGATCGTTCAGCCTGATTTCGACCTCCCGCCAGACCGGCGTGTCCGTCAGGTTGAACGCGTTCAGAACGCACCGACCCTCTTCAGGCAGCACGTGGATGTGAGTCATCTCGTCCGGACCATAGAACGTGCCGCGCGTGTAGAGATCCTTCAGCGAGCGGTACTCGGCCATCGCCCGTTTGTAAGCGGCGAAGCGCTTCACGTTGTTCTTCCCACCACCGATGCCCAGGTGGCGGATGGTCGAGGCATACCACCAGAACGCCAGGCATGCGTCGTTATCGTTTTCCATATTAATGTGAAGATACAGCGGCAGCGAGTAGGCCAGATTATAGTAGAAGAGGCTCAGCGCCCTGCCGGATAGAAGGTCCTCGAGCGGGTTCCACATAAACTCGAACCCCCAGCCTTCATCGAAGCAGCCCTGTCGGTCGTGCAGGTAGTAAACCGGCAGGTAACGCACGCCCCACGGCCAGACCGGATCGTGCATTTCCACCGTGATTTCGGGGTGCTTTTCGTGCACCCTGCTCACAAGCTCCGCGACTGCCCGGGCGTGCATATCCGGCGTGGTCGGGACCGGATGCCCGTGGCTTTGATCGTAGCAGGGCCCGCGCCAATCGAACTCGTCCAGCATAATGAAGCTCATACCGGCGTCGGCAAGCTTTAGAATGCGCTTAAGCTTCTCCTGTTGATAGGCGATCGAGCAGAAGCACGGTTCGTAGAACGGTTTCGGGTCATAGGGCGCGTAGTAGCCCGTGCTGCCGTCGGCTCGGCGTCGATACATCCCGGGCCAGTCGTCGCAGTAGCTCCGGCCGATGGTCCGAAACCCAACCTCGAGACCATAAACCTCCCTCATCCGCCTGACGAACTCGCCGGGATCACCGAGCCGGTCCCGATCCCAGGTCGTTCCTCCCTCGCAGACTTCCCAACCGGGATCCAGATACAGCAACTCGCAGCCTACATCCCGCGCCTTCTGGGCCTCACGCTCCAGGGTCTCCAGGTTGTAATGCTCTGCGAGTGCCGCGCGGTCGTTGTGATACCAGCCCACGTTGTAGAGCTCGTTCCAGTTTACGGGAGGGGAGTAGTCCTCAGGAATGCCGTGCCCGAGCCCCGACATGAACTCTCTGAAAAGGTAAGATCCTTGCCGCCAGAGGCCCTCGTAGAACTGATATCGCGTCTTGCCGAACGCAAGGTCCGCCCCGGGCGCAAGTACTCTTGCCTGGATGGGTTCGTTGAAAAGCGCAGGAGCGGCCCCGCCGAAGGTGAGGTAGACCTGCTCCCCGACCGGAACTTCGGGGGGTTCCCCGTCGGCCCCGTCCGGATGTGGCGTCGCGGCGACGCGCTCCGTATCGAGCATTGAGAACTCGACGGCGTCGGGGTTATACTTCACGATCAACAGGCCGTTCTCGCCGTCTGTCCACGCCCATCCCTCAGATCGGCCGCGACCCTGGTCTACAACCTCCTGCACCAGGCGCGCCGGGTTGTGAAACACGGAGCACTCGTAACGGCCGTGGTAGATGTCGTCCAGAAAATAGTCGTGCTTCTTGCCGTCCGGCTGAAGTCGAAACGGGATGGCGATGAGCCGGTAGTTTTCAATGTCTATACCCGGCCCGCCGTACTTGCGGGGCCTCTCCAGCCTCTTCCGAAACCCGAACCGATAGCCCCGCATGATCGCCGTCTCCGGCCCCAGGTTCTGAAGAGCCAGGCGCTCTTCCAGGAACTCTCCGTCGTCGGGTATATACAGCCGATGCCTGATGCCGATTCGCGAATTGGCGTCGAGGCCACCAAGCACGCCGCTTATCGTGATCCGCCGGCCGCCTCGCCTCCAAGGATCCTCCACGATCCTCGGATCATAAAGCCCCTCCAGGCGCGCGATCTTGCCGCCGCATTCGACGAAGGCCGAGTAACGATACTCCGAATCCGCAAAGGCTACCCCGGAATACGTGTCCGTCAGGACGATTCGCCCTACCCGCTCGCCGAGCTCGATATCCAGTTGGTACCTAGAGGTGTGAAAGCTTTCCAGGCGCATGCCGTTATTGTATTCGTGAGGAAGCGACCCGTCAAGGCAATAGCGCCCGGTGGGGGAGTACAACCCCGCCGGAATCAGGTCATGCTGAACGTCTTTCAGCGTCCAAGCACCGAAGAGATCGATCCTGAATCGAGTTCAGGATGGCCGGGCCTGGGCGGCTCTCATGCTGCGCGAACACCAGACGGTCCGGGATATGTTCCCACGCGCCAGGCTTTTTTGCTGCGGGAAGGATTCCGGCGGCGAGCCGGGCAAGCCTGCACGACGCTGCGACCCCGCAGCACAGCTACCCCTCACCCCCACCCTCTCCCGAGGGGAGAGGGAGCTTATGCTGCCGGCACGATTTTTGGCTACAAGCCCGGCAAACCTACGCGACGCTGAGTTCCCGCAGTATAACACGAAAACGCGGCGCTTTCGGCGATGTGACGCTTCTCTACTGAGCGGGAGAATCGACGAAAAGGCGGCTACCGAACCTCGCCGCGGGCTCGTCTGCGGACCCGCAAAAGAGGGCCGGGGCTGCAAGCCCCGGCCCGGCTCATCGAAAAACTGCGGTCTACTTCCTGCGGCGCCATGCGATGAGCGGCAGTCCCAGAAGCAGTGCCGCCAACGAGCTCGGCTCCGGAATCGTGAACCACGACTCGGTAGTGAAGCTGTTCGGGCCCTCTCCGGGCGACCACACCCACAGCCGCTCGTTGACGTTGTCCACGATGTAGAGGTTGCCGGCCGCGTCGAATGCCACGTCCCGGTTGGTGGCGTTCGATACCGTCGTAATGGACGTGATGATCGTCTTGGTGACCGGGTCGAAAATGTGGACTTTGCCGGCATTATAGGTCGCCAGCGCCAGGTAGTTGCGCACCGGGTCGTACGCAAGACCCCTGGTCCGCCTCACCGGGTCTGCGCCGGAGTTAGCTGCCAGATCCGGCACCGACCTCCACAGCACGGTCGAGCCGTCGGCGCTGATCTGCATCAGGCTCAGCAGAGTGTCCGTCGAGCTGCCGGACCTGTCCTGGCTGTACCACCACGTGCCGTCGTTTGCCCGGACCAGGCTGTTGTAGTAGTTGAAGATCAGGTTGCCGCCTGTGCCGAGATCGTCGTAGAGCAGTCCCGAGGGCGCGCCGCTAAATGAGTCGTTCTCGCCGATATCGTAGCGCCAGATGCTTCCGCGCTGCCCTGAGGTGGAGCTGGGCAGGTCTTCATCGGCGGTGTAAATCTTGCGGCTCGCTCCGGTACCCTCCACCACGAAATCGGAGATACTGCCGTGCGTGGTGTTCATGCCGTTCGCATCCCGACCCGTGCTGTCCAGCAGCTCGGTTGCCGTGTTGAAGTCCGGATCTCCCATCCACAGGCCCGAATGAAGATCCGACCAGTCGCACACATAGACGTTGTTATCCGGCCCCACGTTCACCCGGAACGGGCTGTTGGTGGTTGACCAGGCCACTCCGCCGGTTCTGGCATTGTCTCCCTGGCCGACCGCATCCGACAGGTCGGCGTTCAGGATGTAAATTCCGTCCTGCACCGTCCTGCCCGCTGCGCACGTGCCTCCGAGCGATTCGCTCACGTAGACTCGGCCGAAGTACTGGCTGCCGGGATTCGTGTTGACGGCTACCCCCCTGGGCGAGTAGAAGTTTGTCAGCGGGGTATCGGTGCTGATCTTGGTCCAGGAGCTGTAGCCGCTCGACGAAGCAACGATTTTGACTTTGTAGACGTTGCCGGGCGAGGCCCCCGAACCGTTCCAGGCCCAGGTGTGCGTGCCTTTGGCCTTCGCCCCCAGGCTCTCAGAGTAGACCATACCTCCCCCCACCTGCCAGACCTGAATCGTCACTCCAAGGTCTGCGTTCTCGTTCAGAATGAAGCTGAGCGAGTTTGGGCCGGTCTGCTTAAGCCCCGAGGCATAGACGTTGGCCGCGGCCGGTGCGGCTGCCAGTCCCGTAAGAACCACGGCGGCCGCCGCCAGCCAACACACAGTTGTTCTTTTCATACCTTTCCCTCCTTTCTTAAGTGCAGCGGTTCACCGCACGTTGTGCATTTGCGCGAACAGGCCTTCGCGCGTACCGGCAGGTTAACCCACAATCACGGGTTTGTCAAGGGGCGTGTTTTAGGCGGGCTCCTGCGCTGAGCGCGTTTTAGGAGATTCCCTCGCTTGGTTGAGGAGCGTCACATTTCTGAAACCGCCGCGGCTGCGTTCTATCGCCGCAACCCCAACCAGAACTCCCTCACCCCCTGCGGGATGGGGCGCAACCAAATCTCCCTCTCCCTCGACGGGAGAGCGCCGCGGTGAGGGTGACAACACCTTCGTCCGGGGCAGCATGCCCCGGACAATCGAGAACGCCAAGGACGCCTGCCGAGAGATGATCATTGCTTCTGCAAACCCGCAGCCTGTAAGCGCCGAATAGCTAGCCGCTCCCGGAAAACTGAACTCTCTCTGGAGCCGAGTCGCGCGCTGCTTGACAGATATCTCCGGCGATGGTACTATTAAATTGGAAGACATGTATGATCGCTGCCGGCGCAGCAGTTGAGGTGTGGCAGTGAAGACCATGCCTATCCAGCCTTTGGACTCCCGAAAACAACAAATACTCAAGGCCATCGTCAACGACTACGTCACGACGGCCGAGCCTGTCGGCTCGCATATGCTCGCCGGGCGCTATTCGTTCGGTGTGCAGTCCGCCACTATCCGCAACGAGATGGCCGAGCTCTCGGAGATGGGCTATCTCCACCAGCCGCATACGTCGGCAGGCCGGATTCCGTCAGACCTGGGTTACAGGTTCTACGTGGACCGGCTGATGGACGCAGCGGTGCTCCCGGCGCCGGAAGCCGAACGGGCAAGACGGATGCTCGCCTCCCGCAGAGCCGAGGTGGAACTGCTTCTCGAACACACCTGCCGGATCCTGGCGGATCTAGCGCGTTACACGTCCATCGCCACGCAGCCGAAGGTCAAGGACGCGATCATAAGACACGTCAGCATCGCCAATGTCGCGCCGGGAAGGGTTCTGGCCGTTGTGGTGCTCGACAACGGACGGATCGTTCACGAGATCATCGATTCGGGAAGCGCAGGGCGAGCCGTCGACCCGATCAGCGCGACCAACTATCTCAGCCGCAAGCTCGGCGGCCGCGCCGCCTCTTCCGTAATCGAGGTATCGAGCGAGCCGGAGACCGAGGACCCTAGGGAGATGGTCGACCTTGCCCGCCGCGTGCTGCGGCTGGTGCGCCACGAGGCAGAGGCAGAGGAAGAAGCCGACATACACCTCGGGGGCACCAGCTACATGATGCAGCAACCGGAGTTCAAGAACCCCGAAAGGCTCGAAGCGGTGCTGTCCGTGCTGGACGAGCGCAAGGCGCTGTATAAGCTCTTCGCGTCAATACTCAGCCCGCAGGTCACCGTTCTGATCGGAAAAGAGAACCCTCTGGACGCGATGAGCGAGTGCAGCTTCGTGGGCGCAAAATACCGCATCGGCGGCCGTGTCGCGGGCACCATCGGGGTGATGGGCCCGACACGGATGGATTATCGCCGCGCCGTCAGCGCGGTAGAGTTTATGGTTCGGAACCTCGAAGATTTGCTCAATGGGCTGGCCGCAATGTAGGATCGGCGCCGCGCCGGCGCCATAGAGCCGAGAATCAAGGAGCATCTATTTGGGAAAGCTGAGTGTTCTCACAGTTGTCCTCGTCGTGCTTGCGGTGTCAGCGCTCGGGGTCTCGGCCAAGAAAACCGCAAAATACATCGGCAGCGCCGAATGCGCCGTTTGTCACGAGGATACGCACCCCGCTATCATCAAAGCGCACGCCGGAACTATGCATCAGGGGGCGATGGCGGATGCATCCAAGAATCCAAAGGCTATTGTCGCCGTGTTCGACTCCGACTCGCCGATCAACAAAAGCCAGGTCAGATACGTACTCGGAACCGGACGGGTCTATCAGAACTACCTGGACCAAAATCTGAAGGTCCTCCCGGCGAAATGGCTTGTCAAGGAGAAGAAGTGGATCAAGCAGGACCCGGTAGACGGCGCTGCACAGTGCGTCGGATGCCATGTGACCAACTTCGACCCGGTATCGAAGACGTGGAAGGAGCTGGGGGTGGGCTGCGAGGCATGCCACGGCCCCGGCGGGGCGCACTCGGAGAGCATGGAAGCCGGCGATATTGTCAACCCGAAGAAACTGGACCAGAAGAAGCTCAATATGGTCTGCGGGCAGTGCCATTCGGTCGGCACGGACCCGGCGGGGAAGTATGCCTTTTCCCCGACGTTCGTTCCCGGAGACGATCTCGATAAGCACTTCAAGCTCAAGGAGCCCGGCGCGAGCACCCCGAACTCGCAGTACAACACCTTCCTCACCAGCAAGCACGAAGCCGGCGGGCAGAAGTGCACCTCCTGCCACGACAGCCACGGCGACAAGGCCAAAGAGAAGCATCAGCTTCGCATACCGATCAACGAGCTGTGCCTCGGCTGTCACAGGATGGCGCTGGGGAATACCGCGGCAATCCCCGATCTGAAGTCCCACGCGCCGACGGCAGCCGACGACGCGACCTGCGCTTCCTGTCACATGCACGGAGGCTCTCACGCGTTTAAGAAAACAAGCGCACAGTAACGAGGTCCTTGCTATAGAACGCGAAACCCGGCGTTTTCGTCGATTCGACGCCGGACTGAGGGGAGCCTATCGCCGGCAAGGCGGCCGTCGCAGCGGCGGGTAATCGGTGCCGAAGCCGACCATGATCTTAACGACATCCCCACGATGGACTAGGGCCCTACCCGGCATGCGCCGCAGACCGACGAAGAATCCCGTCGTGAGGTTGAGATTCCTCGGTTGAGCGCGGGATGAACTCCGGCTTCAGGCTAACCGAAGCGACCCGTGACGTAGTCCTCGGTGCGCTGGTCTCGCGGGCGAGTGAATATCTGGGCAGACTCCCCGAATTCGATCATCTCCCCCATCAGGAAGAACCCGGTGTAGTCCGACACGCGCGAGGCCTGCTGCATGTTGTGGGTTACGATTACGATCGTATACTCCGTCTTGAGCGACACCATCAGCTCTTCTATGCGGCTGGTGGAGATGGGATCCAGGGCGGAACAGGGCTCGTCCATCAGGAGAACCTCCGGGTCGACCGCCAGCGCACGTGCGATGCAGAGCCTCTGCTGCTGACCGCCGGAGAGCGCCATCGCGGATTTGTGCAGGTCATCCTTGACCTCGTCCCACAGCGCGGCTCGAACCAGGCTATGCTCGACAATCTCCGCCAGCTTCGACCTGTCGCGCACGCCGTGGATACGCGGTCCGAACGCGACGTTTTCGAACACCGATTTGGGAAACGGGTTCGGTTGCTGGAAGACCATGCCGACTCGCTTGCGCAGCAGGACCACGTCAACATCGGGGGCATAGATGTCCTTGCCATCGAGCAAGACCCGGCCGGTCGTGCGCACCCCGGGTATCAGGTCGTTCATACGGTTGAGACATCGCAAAAACGAGGACTTCCCGCAGCCCGACGGCCCAATCAAAGCCGTGATTGCACACCCTACGATGTCCAGATTCACATTCTTCAGAGCGTGGAAGGCGCCGTAGTAAAGGTTGAGTGCGCGCACCGACACGACCCCGCGGGTCTCCTGGGCGACTGCTTCTCGCACAACCGCGGCGCCCGCCGGCTGCGAGGTGTTTTCAAGCACGATTGTAGACGAGTTCACCAACTCCTGGACCTCCTGAACCTTGCGCGGATCACGGCTGCTGTCAGGTTCATCCCCAAAACCAGTATCAGAAGAGTGAGCGCGGTTCCCCATTGGACTTTTTCAGGACAGTTAAACATCTCGGACGCGACGACATAAAGGTGATACGGCAGAGCCATGCAGTTGTCGAACACCGAGCGCGGCAGCCGCGGTAGATAGAATGCCGCGGCCGTGAACATAATCGGCGCGGTTTCGCCGGCCGCGCGCCCGATGCCCAGCACTACGCCTGTTATGATGCCCGCGGCTGAGTTCGGCAGCACGATCCGGCGTACGGTCTGCCACCTGGTGGCGCCGAGAGCCAGACTGCCGTCGCAGAAGGATCTGGGAACGCTCAATAGCGCTTCCTCGGCTGAGGTGATCACTACCGGCAGTATGAGCAGTGCCAGGGTCAAAGAGCCCGCAAGCACGCTCTTACCGAAATGGAGGAATAGCACGAACAACCCGTAGCCGAACAGGCCGTAGACAACCGAAGGCACCCCCGCTAGGTTTACTATCGCCAGCCTGATCGAGCGGGTGAGCTTGTTGTTGGGGGCGTATTCCACCATATAAATCGCCGCGAGTATGCCGATGGGCACGGCGAACAACAAAGTCCCTCCAAGCAGATACAAAGTTCCGACTATTGCCGGCATTATCCCGCCCTCGCGCATGCCGCGCCTGGGCATCTCCGTGAGAAACGACCAGCTCAAAGCGGGAGCGCCCCGGACAACCAGAGAGTACACAATCGCGACCGACGGCACCACCACGAGCAGGGCCGCCAAGTTCATAAGGGCAAACGCGGTCTTCTGTTTGCTCCATCTGGACATCACGTAGTGTGCCCCCTTTCCCTCCTTAGCGCCACGTCAGCAACGACGTTGATCACGAACGTGATCGCGAACAGGGTCAGCCCCACCGCGAAAAGCGCGTGGTAGTGGGCCGAGTACTGAACGGTTTCGCCCATATCCGCGGCGATGGTGGCAGTCATGGTCCGTACCGGCCCCAGGAAGAAAGGCACGATTCCCGCCAGACCGTGAGGCACAACCGCAGCGTTGCCGGTAACGATGAGCACGGTCATGGTCTCGCCCACGGCCCGACCGACTCCAAGCATACAGGCCGCGATGATCCCGCTCTTCGCCGCGGGAACCACCACTCTGCGAATCGTCTCCCACTGTGTTGCGCCAAGCGCCAGCGCGCCGTCGCGGTACGACCTGGGGACGGCCACGATCGCGTCCTCGGATATGGAAACTATCGTCGGCAGAGACATAAAAGCCAGCATAATCGAGCCGGTTAGGGCGGTCAGGCCGGTCGGCAGATCGAAAACTCGCTGAATGAACGGAGCCGCGATGGTAAGCCCGATGAAACCAACGACAACAGAAGGAATCCCCGCCAGCACCTCGACAGCCACCTTGAGAGCCTCGCGAAGCCGCTCCGGAGCTACCTCGGCGATATAGATCGCGCAGGTAATGCCTAGTGGAACCGCGATTACGAGCGCCCCGAGCGTTACGAAGAACGAGCCTGCCAAAAGCGGCACAATTCCGAACTTTTCGAACTCAGGCTGCCAGTTGCTGCCAGTCAAAAAGCGCAGCGGGCTAACGGTGCGGAACACGCAAACGGCATCTTTCACCAGAAAGACGAATATGAAAAGCAGAGCAACGATCGCGGTGACGCCGCAGGCCAGAACTAGGCGGGCGACCAGGGCGTCTTTTGTCCTGACCCAACGCTCCGCCGACGTCAGAGAGGCAATGCTGAGCGCCTCCGGCCTTGCAAAGCCGCCGGCAGATCGATTATTCGTGCTGTATGCGGCGTGTTTCACTTCGTCTCCGATAAGAGCGGTTCGGGTGCGCCCGCACCACCTGCAGTAATTTTAGCCTTTCGAGCTTACAGGAGGCTGACACGGGCATTACAGGCAA
>JBMFPI010000010.1:0-1603 GCA_049969195.1 Armatimonadota bacterium | reverse complement strand
AAACAAAAAAAGAGCGGCCAGTGGGCGGGTCTGGCCGCTCCTTGGGATCGGTGAGCACGATCCCGGCTACTTAAGAGGCAAGTAGCCTGTATCCTTGACGAGGGCCTGTCCCTCCGGGCTGAGGCAGAACTTGATGAAATCCTTCGCTAGTCCCCCTGGGTTGCCGGCCGTGTACATGTAGAGATAGCGGAATAGCGGATACGCGCCGCTGGCTACGGTTTCGTCGGTAGGCTGCAGACCGGTCTCGCCGGCCTTGCGGGATACGTAAATCACTTTGACCTTGTGCTTCTTGGCCATATCCCATGCATATGCCATGCCGACGTAGCCGATTGAATCTTTGGACTGCGAGACGGCCTGCGCAACCGCCGCGTTTGTCGGCTGGCTGAGCATGTCCTTTCTATAAGCGCCGCCACCCAGGACGGCCTCCTGGAAAAAGCCGTACGTTCCGGAGCTCGAATCGCGCCCGACTACCACAATAGCGCCCTTGCTCCCACCGCCGACCTGATCCCAGGTGCGAACTTTGCCGGAGTATATGTCCTTGATCTGACCCATAGTAAGGGTCTTGACATCGTTAGACGGGTGAACTATGATCGCCAGTCCGTCTTTGGCGCACTTCGTCTCGACGAGCTTCGTGTTGCGCTGGCGAGCGGTGGCAATCTCTTTGGGCTTAGCCTGGCGAGACGCATTGGCTATGTCGCAGGTTCCGTTGAGCAGGCTGCTTATCCCAACACCACTGCCCCCGCCGGTAACGGAGATTGATGTGCCGGGATACTTGCTCATGAACTCCTCGGCCCATACCTGCGACAGAGGCAGCACTGTCGTCGATCCCGCTATTCTCAGGTTGCCCTTCGGCGCCGCATCTGCGCCGGCGAGCGCAAGCGACAGCACGCAAATTAGCAGAAATACGCTCGGTTTTCTCATTCGAAATTCTCCTGTATTGGATGCAGTTGTCGAGGTATCATTCTTCGGCTCGGCTGAGCCGACCAACACCGCGAATCAGTAGCTCGTGATCCATTCGCAGATTAGGTTGTCGTTGTCGAACTTATTCTTCTCCTCAGTATTGATCTGGTAGAAGACCTTCAGCATCGTCTGGTCATCAAGGTAATGTATGACGCCCAGGTTCCAGGCGCTTCGCCTGCCGTACTTGGTGGCTTTGGGGTCCTCGGAGATAGTCTCCCACCTGGCCACCAGCGTGTTGTTTCTCAGGAAGTTGTAGGCGATCTGTGCCCATCCGCCGTCGATTTTGTCGTAGAGCGCGTGGGTGTTGCCGATGCCGTCAACACCCCTGCCTGTAAACCACTCGCCTTTCAGCGTGAGGTTGTTGATACCGTAGTACTCGATATCGGCACCGTAGCGCGTCTTGCGGTCTGCGTTCTGCAGGTAGAGAGCGCCCTTATCGTCGACTATACCTTTCCCCAGGAAGCCCGATACGCCGAACTCGAAGTCGCCAACGCTGCCGCGCAGCGTGCCGACAAGGGCTTTGTTGTTATTCGGGCACTTGAACTTGGTCTCGACGCCGTTGAAGACACCGAGCTTGAACGTAAGAGCGTTCTTGACGAGTGGATGAGCGATCGTGAACCCACGATCACGCTCGCCGGGGAAG
>JBMFPI010000009.1:5544-22944 GCA_049969195.1 Armatimonadota bacterium | reverse complement strand
CGCGCGGTATGAACGGCTCTTGCGTTACGTGCGTTTTCGTTCTATCGCATCAACGTCAAATGATTCGCCGTCGCACCTCCTTGCCCGAGACAGATGCAGGGCCGCTGCGTTGGCGACTTGGCGGATTCGCGATACCCGTTCGCTCTGCGCGGTCAGGTATCGGTAGTTATGCAGGCGCAAACACCCGGGAAGCCTCATCCTGAACTCGATATTCAGGATCTATTGGCTCGGCATCCGGATGCTGAAACAGGTCCAGCGTGACGTGATTCCCGCGGAACTGAATTGTCCCCGGGGTTAGCGCCTGTAATGCTCTTCTAGGTAATCGATGATGGCCTCGTCGTCGTCTGCGATCACGGAGCCGTCCTCGCAAACCAGAGTAGGGATGCCGGCCTGTCCTGACACCTCGATCAGCTCCTTCCGCTGGGACTTGTCTCGCGGGACGTTGACGCAGATATAGGTGATGCCCAGGTCGGTCATCTTAGCGCGCACCCTGGCACAATATGGACACCACTCGGCCTGATAAAGTTTGAGCACAGTTTACCTCCAGATAGCCTGCACTATTCACAATATGCTCGCAGCAAGGGGGTCCGCAAACGCGGTCCAGAGGCCGGACTCAGGCCGGCCGTCCGTTCCACGCAAATGCGGTACGATCAGGCGACACGTTGGTCTTCGGCGCCGGCCGATCGACCAAACCCGGCGCTGCAGACAGATGCGGTATACCCTTGGGACAACCACGATTGCCGGAAATCGCCCAAAACGCGCCTGTCGCCGCAACCCGTCCTTCTCACTCACCTGCGTATGACCGGCAGGCTGGCGGCGGCGACGGCCTGGCCGACGCGTCGGCTGGACTCGTCAGGCAGGTGAAGCTCGATCTTTTCTGCCAGTTCCGGGAACTCCCTTTCCAGGACCTCACGAGCCTTTTCGATTATGATACCACCGCCTTCGCCGGACGTGACCCGACCAAGAATCAGCACGTGGCGCAGCTCATAGAAATTGGCGTAGTGCGCTATCCCGTAGCCCGTGTATACGCCGATGGTGTTCCATATCGCTGCGGCCTTCTTGTTCCCGGCGTGCAGCAGCGACTGTATCCATTTGAGCTTCTCGGCGGGTCCGAGCGCCGGATCGACCTCGATCCCGGCCTCGTCGGCGAGCCTGAAAACGGCCTGCTGAGAGAAGTATTGCACACCGCAGCCGTAGTCGCCCGACCACTCGTCGACCGGCGCGTTCGGGTTCACGTCTACGGGGCAGAACGCCAGCTCATTCAGCCACGTTGTGATCTCGCCGTTTGGCGTCACGTAGCCCCCAGCTTCGCTGGAACCTATGGCGATTCCCAAGACTGCGCCGTCGTCGAGCGACATCGCCCCTGCCAGCGCTGTGACCTCGCCATCGTTTACCACCTCGAACGGAACGCCGCCCCATTCTTTCTGCAGGTCGATGAACAGGTTGGCTATGCGCGTATCGAACAGTTCCTTGGGAATGCCTCTGAAAAGCGATGCTACGCGCGGACGATTGTTGATGTAAATGCCCGCCGCGCTACCGCCGATAGCATCCACACGGGGCATCTTGGACGCGGCGGCCTTGAGAGCCGCATTGATCTCGTTGAAATGATAGTCGGGGTCTGTGGCGTTTCGTGGATCCCAGACAACCTCTTCCGTGTAGACCGGCTTGCCGTCGATCACTGCGGAGACTTTGCGATCGCTAGCCCCTAGGTCAAACCCGATCCGGCAGCCGTCCAGGTGCCCGCCCAGTGCCACGGTGCCCTCGTTAGGCTCCGGGACCCGGCCCGGATCGGTCGACTCGACCGTGAATGGTCGCTCGTATACCCCTGCCATGAAGTCCGCGTCCCATGCGCGGATTCCGCCTGGAGCGTAAGCCTTCTTGATAAATTCGCCGACGTTTTTTGGCCCGCCAATGACTATTCTCCAGCCGCCGCTTCGCCACAGCAAAAACTTGACCAGACGCTCCGCGTACTCAAAGTTTAGTTGGTTTCTACCCGCGTTTTCGTCGAAGCAGCGCGACCGGTACACGCTGATCTGCCCACCGCCACGCTCAAGCGCTATGACCAGGTCGGTCCCACAGCCGGATTCGTCAACGGCCTTGAGATACTCCCGGACGGCAATCGAGGCGGGCGAAAAATCCTTGTGCAAAGGTGGGGCGACGGTCGGCGTCGCCAACGAGGCCAATTCGTTCATCAGCAGGTCCCCTCTTGAGTGTGTCTTCGGATTAGGCGGCGAACCCACGCCATAGGCGCGCCATCTCACATGCTAGAGTCACGAAGGAAATGGTGTCAAGAGAGCGATAACGGTTGAATCTATCGGGCGCAAACGCCTGGGACGCCGTCATCCTAAACCTGATTCAGGATCAATCCCTTTGGTGTATGGATTCTGAAACAGTTTCAGCAGGAGGTGATTCCCGCGGAACTTAACCGTCTTAGAGAGTGCTTGCTGCGCGGCGGTGTCGCGATATGGCGCAAACCCAGCGTTTTCGGCGATTCGACACTCCTCGAGTAAGCTAGAGAATCGCCGAAAAAGTGCCTATCGCAAAAGCTTGACCGTTCGGGCGTGCTACCCGGGCCTATCCAGAAGGAACCCCTCTCGCGGAAAGGGCGAAGGGGTTTCGCCCTGCGGGAATTGAATCGGGTGCCCCTTGCGGGGTCTTTCAATCCAGCCATTCACGCACGATACAAGGCAGTAGTTGGAAGACTGGACTCCTGCGCAGCCTCACCCGGCTTGACGGGCCCGCGCCCGCGTGGTACGATGAGCACCGGAGGGAGTGCGCTTGTCCAAACTTGAGCGTTTCGGAGTATCGATGGAGAAAGAACTGCTGGCCAGCTTCGATGCTATGATCGAGGCGCGGGGCTACCGCTCGCGGTCGGAAGCTATCCGTGACCTGGTACGGCAGGAGCTGGTGAAGCAGGAGTGGTCGGACCCGAAGGCTGAGGTCGTCGGAATGATCACCATAGTCTACGAACACCATCAGCACGAACTTGTCAATACGCTCGCCGACCTCCAGCACCGACACCACGGCTCGATCCTGTGCAGCACTCACGTCCATCTGGACGAGCACAACTGCCTGGAGGTAGTCATCGCCCGCGGATCGAGCGTGATGCTTAAACAAATCGCCGATGCGCTCATCAGTACCCGCGGTGTCAAGCACGGCAGGCTGGTGAGCACCACTACCGGAGCACGGCTTGTGTGAGCAATAAGGCTGCTGCGATAGACTAAATACCCTGCGTCTTCGGCAATTCGGCGCTCCTCAACTAATCGGCAGAACCACCGGAAACGCACGCATCGCAGCAGCCCTGAGTAGTGCGTGCCGGAGGCTTCCTGATTCGTTTGCCGGGGCAGGCAGTCAACTATGCAAAGAACTGTAGACTACGTAGACGGCAAAGTGCTGATAATCGATCAAACCCGGATTCCGGATGAGCTGGTCGTGCTCGAGCTCACCTCGCCTGAGGCCGTCGCAGACGCGATCAAGACCATGAAGGTTCGGGGAGCGCCCGCCATAGGAGTGACGGCGGCGCTGGGGGTTGCGCTCGCCGCGCGCAACTATGCTTCCGGGCGGTCTGCCGAGCAGCCCTCTGCCGAGAAGCTTTACGAGCAGATCGAGCGTGCCGCTCAGATGCTCAAGAACACGCGGCCCACTGCCGTGAACCTGTTCTGGGGAATCGACCGCATACTGCGAAAGGCGCGGGAGTGCCTTGGCCGCAAGTGCTCGGCTGAGGAGATGAGGGCATCAATCGAGGAACTTGCACGGTGGATGGTTGATGAGGACGAGCAGATCTGCCGCAGGATCGGCGAGCACGGCGCGGTGTTGATGCCGGACCAGGGCCATGTGCTCACTCACTGCAACGCGGGGGCCCTCGCATGCGTCGCTTACGGGACCGCGCTCGGGGTCATTCGGTCCGCGGTCGCAGCCGGCAAGCGCATACACGTCTACGCCGACGAAACCCGGCCCCGGCTTCAAGGGATGAAGCTCACATGCTTCGAGCTTGCGAGGGACAACATCCCGGTTACCGTTATATCCGACAATATGGCAGGGTCGCTGATGCGTGCCGGGCGGATCGACTGCGTCGTCGTCGGGGCTGACCGGATCGCTGCGAACGGCGACGTCGCGAACAAGATCGGGACGTACTCGGTAGCAGTGCTTGCGCATCATCACGGGATCCCGTTCTACGTCGCGGCGCCGACCTCTACGATCGACCTGTCGCTGGCATCGGGCGATGAGATTCCTATCGAGGAGCGCTCGCGGGATGAGCTGACCCATATTGACGGTCGGCGCATCTGCCCTGTGGGTGTCGACGTCATCAACCCGAGCTTCGATGTGACTCCTGCGGCGCTGGTCACCGCTATCATCACCGAGAAGGGTATCGCGCGCCCGCCGTATAAGCAGAGCCTGAGATTCTAGCATTCGGTTCTCAGCGGTCAATATCGGGTACCCGCGCACATGCATCGCAGCGGGCGTACAAAAGGGGCACTGACAGGTTGTTGCGATAGAACGCAAACCCGGCGTTTTCAACGATTCGACGCTCCTCAATTAGTTGATAAGCAGTAGAATCGCCGAAAACACGCTTATAGCAATAGCCTGGTGGGGGAACCGAAGGCAGCAACGGAGGGGCTATGATCAGCGAGGCTACCCTCAAGGAACTCATACGTGACATCCCCGACTTTCCCACGCCTGGCGTTTTGTTTCGGGACATAACCCCGGTGCTGCGGGATGCGAATGCGTTTCGCGAGGTCGTCTGCTCTATGGTCGACTGCGTCAGACCTATGAACCCGGACGTGATAGTGGGGATTGAGTCCCGTGGGTTCATACTGGGCGCGCCGATTGCGCTGGAATTGGGAACCGGGTTCGTGCCCGTGCGGAAGGCGGGCAAACTTCCCGCGGAAACAATACGGGCCGAATACGTTCTGGAGTACGGTACGAGCGTGGTCGAAATGCACAGGGACGCGATCCAGCCCGGAATGCGAGCCGTCATCGTGGATGACCTTCTCGCTACAGGAGGTACGGCGAAAGCTGCCACGCAGCTCGTTGAGGAGCTCGGCGGCAAAGTTGCCGGCATTGCATTCCTGATAGAGCTTACCTTCCTAAAAGGTCGGGATCTGCTCGAGGGCTACGACGTTCACACGATTGTGAGCTACTGACCGTTCGACACGCTGTAGCGGGCGGGGATGTCGGAGGTTATTGCGTTAGAAAACAAACGGAGCGTTTTCGGCGATTCGAAGCGCCTAAACCAAGGGCGAAAATCGCCGAAAACGCGCCTATCGCAAGGACCTGGAGGTGTCGGCTGTGCTGTCGCGGTTGTTTAAACTCGGCGAAAACAACACCACGGTTCGCACAGAGGTCATCGCCGGAGCGACGACGTTCATGACGATGGCCTACATCATCTTCGTTAACCCTGCGATACTCAGCTCAGCCGGGATGCCTTTCGAGGCGACGGTCGCGGCTACCTGTATCGGCGCCGCTGTGCCGACGCTCGCGATGGGACTCGTTGCAAATTATCCGTTTGCCCTCGCGGCCGGCATGGGAATGAACAGCGCCGTAGTCAGCTTTGCCCTCTCGCGAGGGCTAGCGTGGCAGCAGGCTATGGGCGCGATCGTCGTGGAAGGTCTCCTGATCTTTATCCTTGTCCTCGTGGGGTTGCGCGAGGCTGTGATGCGCGCAATCCCGATGAACCTCAAGCGGGCCATCGGCGTCGGAATCGGTTTGTTGATAGCGCTTCTGGGGATGCAGAACGCCGGATGGATAGTGCACCCGGAGAAAGGCCAGATCCTCACCTACGGCTCGTTCCGCAGCGTGCCTACGCTGATAGCCACCGCCGGTTTGCTCATAACGGCGGTCCTTATGGCCTGGAGGGTCAAGGGTGGTCTACTGCTTGGCATCTTCGCAACAACCGGCATCGCTTTCGCATTCGGCCAGGCGAAGGCCCCGAGCCAGGTGTTCTCGATGCCAGACTTTTCCACGTTCGGCAAGGCCGATGTGGTCGGCGTGCTCCGGTTCGGGTTCGCGGCTGCGATTTTCTCGTTTATGATCGTCGATTTCTTCGACACGATGGGCACGGTTATCGGTGTGGGTGAGCAGGCGGGATTTGTCGATTCCACAGGCCGATTCCCGCGTCTGCACAGGGTCCTTCTGATCGACTCACTTGCAGCCGCGTGGGGCGGCTTCTGCGGCGCAAGCTCGACCACCACCTACATCGAGAGCGCGGCAGGCGTTGGGGAGGGTGGCAGAACCGGCCTGACGAGCGTTGTGGTCGGCGTACTTTTCCTGCTGGCGATGTTCTTCACGCCCGTAGTCGGCGCGGTGCCGTCGATCGCGACGGCGCCCGTGTTGATAGTAGTGGGTTTTCTGCTGATGTCTGTCGTGAAGGACATATCTTTCGCGGATATTGAGGAGGCGTTCCCGGCGTTTCTGATACTGGTGGTTATGCCGCTAACACTCTCGATATCCCACGGCATCGGCTGCGGCTTCATCGCGTACACCCTCATAAAGCTTCTTCGAGGCAAACCTCGCGACATCCACCCGTTGATGGCGGCCATATCGGTTGTTTTTGCCGTCACGTTCGCGCTGCAAGCTTAGCCCTCGCATTCCTCGGGCCGCCGTTGTCGCGCGAGGTCGATGCGATAGAAATCAAATCGGGCTATTCGGCGATTCGTCGCTCCTCTATTAGGCGGGAGATTCACCGAAAACGCGTCTATTGCACCGGGCTGCGCGTATTCCCTGACCGCCCTCGATGCGCAGCGTTGCCGGGCCCGGTCCTACAACCAGGTTGGGCGCCGGCAGACGATTTCAGGAAAGTTTAATCCCAAAACTATTGACGGGAAGGCCGATTCCACAGATAATATTTGTGTGATTTGCATGATAGGTCACACAACACCAAAGCAAGGTGGGTGCTGATGAAAACCGAGTTCTCTCTGGAGCAGAACTTCTATGGGGCCGCCACCGTAGGAGAACGAGGACAGGTCGTCATCCCGGCTGACGCACGCAAAAAGTTCGGGATTCACCCGGGCGACAAGGTCCTGGTGATGGGGCATCCGGCCGGCAGCGGTATACTGCTATGTAAGATTGACTCTATAAGGGACCTGTTCTCCTCGCTTTTCGAGGAGCTACAAAAAATCGAGTCGGCCGTCGCACGCGAGGCGAAAGACAACGAAGGCGACAGATGAGCGCAGCCTTACGTTTGATGACGATGATGGAGGTTGACGACTTGAGAAGACTTGCCGTCGTGATCGTTGTGGTGCTCTGTTGCGCTTCCTCTGGGTTCTCGCAGGATGCCGGCAAGGAGCCGCCGAAGCCGATGACGCTTGATCAGGCTCTTGAGATTGCGTTCCGGGAGAGCCCCGATATCAAGGCCGCTCTTGCGCAGATCAACAAGTCTCGAGGCGGTGTCTCCGAAGCCAAAGCCAACTTCAGACCCAGGTTCAACGCCGAGCTGACCCACACCAGACAGGGGCCAAGGATCAGTTTCACCGCACCGGGGCTGGGTTCCATCGACATTGTGCAGGACCACAATACCACTGCAGTAGGCGGCTTTGTCCTCCCGATCGATATCTCCGGAAAACTCGGTTATGTGTCGGACATTGCCAGATATCAGTTTCAGCTCGACTATCTCGGCTTAGTGGCGGCCTCGCAGAAGCTCATATTCGATGTAAAATCGGCCTATTTCGACCTGCTGCGCGCTCAGGGGCAGCTCGAGGTCGCCCAGGCGGCAGTAGACGCCGCTGCGGCTCATCTCAAAGACGCGACCGCACGTTACTCCGCTGGCGCTGCGCCCAAATTCGACGTAACTCGAGCGCAGGTAGACGTGGCCAACCTGAACCAGCAGCTCATCCGGGCCAAATCGAGAGTGGCCGTCGCGCGCGCCGCCCTGAACCGCACGCTGGGCATCGACATCGACGCCGCGACCGAGGTCGTCAAGACTGAGATCGCGGTCGAGGATGTGAAAATCGACACCGACAAAAGCATTGAAGAGGCCTATACCAGACGTCCGGAGGTCATATCTGCCCGGACGCTTGTCGATCTGAGCAAGAAGAATGTCAAGCTTCAGCGCTCCGGTATTCTGCCGACCCTGAGCGCATCCGCTAACTACACTTACAACTTCCGGGTGGCGGGGTTCAGTTCCAGAAACGAATCCTGGATTGCGCTGCTGGACCTGAAAGTGCCCATTTGGGATGGCGGGGTCACCAAGGCCAAGGTCGATCAAGCGAATGCGGATGTGGACAAGTCGATTCAAAACCTGGAGAGCATCAAACTGGGGGTTGCACTCGAAGTGAAGAGTGCAGCTCTCGCGCTTCGGGACGCGATCGAGCGAGTTGGAGCTGCATCAGAAAACGTCGCGATGGCCGAGGAGGCCTTGAGACTTGCACGCGTTCGTTACAACAGTGGACTCGGCACTGTGGTAGAGGTCACGGACGCTGAGACCGCGCTCACCCAGGCCGGAACCGACTGGGTCAACGCGCGCTACGATTATGCTCTTGCCCTCGCGGGGTTGGAAAGAGCAGTGGGTAACCAGCCGGAGATGGCTGGGCTTCAGTTTCTGGCGGGTGGCCCTGAATCGCCAACGAAGAAGCCTTAAGGTGTGGCAGGGCGCGCGAGGGCTTCAAGGCGAAGCTCCCGAAGTAAGAGGGAGAATCGCCGGAAATGCGCCTATCACAACAGCCCGCATAAAGGAGGCTCGTTCTTGAAAAGAACTCTGATTTTCGTGGTCATTGTTGCGGTGGTCCTCGGGGGGCTGCTTGCCGCGAGCAAGGCAAGAAGGCCGAAAGCCCCGCCCCCGACGACGCAGCAGATATGGAAGCAGGCGGGGATACCGGTTGAGACCGCGTCGGTGCGCATCGGCGACATGGCCCGCACGGTCGAGATTACCGGCGACATCAACGCGCTAGTCAAAGCCGTCCTCTCGGCCAAGATACCCGGTCGGGTGGCACAGGTGTTCGTGCGCGAAGGTGATCGCGTCTCAGCCGGTTCGGTCGTGGCGATCTTGGACCAGCAAGACGCTTTGTCGAACCTGCAGCAGGCACAGGCCGCGCTCGACGCGGCGCGCACGCGCCTTTCCCAGGCGATAACCAACGCGAAAGTCACCAGGATTCAGACGGATGCCGCGATAGAACAGGCGAAATTGTCCCTGGCGGCGGCGGAGGCGCGGCTGGCGGTAGTAAAGAAGCCGGCGCGCACCCAGGAGGAGTTGGTGGCTGAGAACAACGTAGCGTCTGCGAAGGCCAACCTGGACAACGCTGAGGCCAATTACAAGCGTCACGAGCAGCTTCTGAAAGAGGGAGCGATCTCACAATCGGCGTTCGACGCGGTCAAGACGGCTTATCTTGTCGCGCAGGCGCAGTACAAGTCCGCACAGCAGCAGTTGTCGCTAGTGAAAGAAGGGGGCCGCAAGGAGGACGTGAGCCAGGCGGAGGCGCAGGTAGCCCTTGCCAGAGAGCAACTCAGGACCGCGAAAGCCAACGCCGCCCAGAACCTCGTACGCGAGGAAGACGTCAAGCAGGCAAAGGCAGCCGTCAAGCAAGCCGAGGCGGCCCTGGCGCTTGCGAGGCAGCAGCTTTCTTACACGTACGTTAAGTCCCCGATAGACGGTGAGCTGGCATCGCGCCTGGCTGAGCCCGGACAGGTAGTAGGGGCCGGGCAGCTGATTGCCGAGGTGGTCAACCTGGCATCCGTCTATTTCAAAGGAGAGATCTCCGAAAAGGAGCTCTCAGGTGTCCGCCGCGGCCAGCCGGTGGACGTGCGCATCGACGGGCTCGCTGGACAGGTCTTCAAAGGAAAAGTCGACGAGATATACCCTGCGGCTTCCACTCAGAGCAGAAGCTTTCCCGTGCGCATCAGGATAGACAAGACGAATCTTATGATCAGGCCGGGGATGTTTGCTCGTGGGAGCGTGGTAACCGGCGTGGACCGAAACGTCTTACTTGTGCCCAAGGACGCGGTGGAAGATCGCTACGGCGCAAAAATGGTTTTCGTGTTGAAACGTGACAACACGGTGCGGCGGCGGGACATAATTGTTGTCAGAGAGAACCGCGATGTAGTGGAAGTAGCGCCGACTCCCGGACTCGAACCGGGGGACATCGTCGTCACCCGCGGCCGTCAGAACGTGCAAGATGGGTCACTCGTGAAGGTGGTGAATCGTTCCTCCGCGGCATCGACCGCGAGTCCGGTCACCAGGTAAGACTGTGCACACTTGCTGATCTAGAGAGCCAACTACCGACCCGGAGCAAATCCTATGTGGCTGACCGACGTATCCATAAGGCGACCGATATTCATCGTTATGTTCGTGCTGGCGCTAATCGTGCTGGGGTTGCAGTCGCGATCAAGAATGCCGGCCGAGCTGACGCCCAAAGTAGAGTTCCCTTACGTCACCATCCTCACCACCTATCCTGGTGCCGGCCCCAACGAGATCGAGACACTCGTCACCGAACCCATCGAGAAAGCCGTAAGCTCGATAGGAAGGATCAGGAACGTGACCTCTTCCTCTCAGGAGGGAATCTCGACCGTGGTGATCGAGTTTGAGTTGGGAACAGACCTCGACTCCGCCGCGGCTGATGTCAGAGACAAGGTCGGCGCGATCAAGCAGACTCTGCCGGAGGATGCTGACGAGCCTACAATTCTCAAGCTCGATATCGCGGCGATGCCGGTCATGACCATCGGGCTTTCCGGACCTCTGTCGCCCAGGGAAATGCGCATACTCGCCGACGACGTCATCACCGACAGGCTGGCTAAGGTCGGAGGGGTCGCGGCCGTGAACGTGATCGGGGGTGAAGAGCGCGAGATCAATGTCGCGGTTGACAAAGATCGCCTTCAGGCGTACGGCATTCCCATAACCGCGGTGGTTCAGGCGATCAAGACGGCCAATCTGAATGTGCCCGCGGGCTCGATCAAAGAGGGCGCACGGGACTACTCGGTCAGAACCGTCGGGGAGTTCAAGACCGCTCAGGAGATAGCCGACGTCCGCCTTTACCTGCCCGGCCGAGGCGGTGCCCCCGGAAGTACAGTTCGACTCGGTGACATAGCCACGATCCGCGATACGGTCGCAGAGCCCAAGCAGATCAGCCGTCTGAACGGCCAACCCAGCGTTACCATAACGATACAGAAACAGTCGGATGCCAATACCGTTGCGGTAGCTGAGGGCATCAAGAGGGAACTCGAGGCGATGAAGCCGATCCTCCCGGCCGGGGTGGAAACGATCATAGCTCGCGACGATTCCACTTTCGTTGAGGACTCGCTTCACGATGTGAACAAGAGCCTGGTAGAAGGCATCATTCTCGTCGTCGTCATTGTCTTTCTGTTCCTGCACACCGTCAGGGCGACGTTCATCGTCGCGATAGCCATCCCGACATCGATTATGGCCACCTACCTGCCTATCGGTTCCCTGGGGTTCAGCCTGAACAATATGACCCTGCTAGCGCTGTCCCTGGTAGTCGGAATACTGGTGGACGACTCCATTGTGGTGTTGGAAAACATTGAGCGCCACCTGCGAATGCGCAAGCACCCGAGGCAAGCGGCCCTGGACGGACGCTCGGAGATCGGTCTCGCCGCGATCACGATCACGTTTGTGGACATAGTGGTGTTCGTTCCGATTGCGTTCATGGGTGGAATAGTCGGGCAGTTCTTCAAACAGTTCGGAATTACAGTGGCGACCGCGACGGCGTTTTCGCTTCTTATGTCGTTCACGCTGACCCCTATGCTGGCCTCCCGGTGGATGAAAAGCGAGGATGAAAAAGAGCGCGATGAAGAAGCCCAGAAAGAGCGCCTCGCAGCGGGTAGTGCAAGCCTAAAATACCGCATAGACGCGGCTTCAGGCAAGGTGTTCGGCGCGCTCGAGCGGGTTCTGAGGTCGGTCGACCACCGCTACCGCGGGGTGCTCGAATGGGCGCTTCACAATCGGTTCCTGACCGTTGTCATCGGCGTGGTCTCGCTTCTTGTGGTTTTCGCGATGGTGTTTCCGCTTCCCGGGCCGGGAGCCGAGCCGGCGGCTGCGAAGATGCTTCTGCCCAGAGTAATAATAGCTCTCCTGGCCCTAGCTCTGAGCTCGGCGGCCATGCTGGTTAATTCGCGAAGCAAGAAGATTGCGCTGGCGTTTGGCATTGTGATGGCCGTGGTAGCGTTGACCGTATACCTGCCATTCGGGTTCAACATGTTTCCGGACGTGGACCGCGGAATGTTCAGCATAAGCGTGAGGACCCCGCCGGGCACGTCGCTTGCTGCTACGGACGAAGTTGTGAGAAGAATCGAGCGGGTGCTCGATAGAGTGCCGGAACTCAAGGGCGGATTCTACACAAGCGTCGTAGGCGCGGCCAGTGCCGGCATATTCGGCGGCGATAGCGGCCCGGAATACGCGCGTATCGACGCCCAGTGCGTTGATAAATCGCTGAGAAAGCGCGGCATTCACGAGATCGTAGACTGGGTCAGCGAACAGCTTGCGTCGGTGCCGGGGGCTGCCCGGATCAGCACGGGCGTGATAAGCGGCATGGGCGGCGGTATGGTCCAGGGCCTGCAGAAAGAGGTGCAAGGCCAGCGGATGGATGACATCCTCGAGGAGGCCAACCGCGTGGCTCAGGTGATGCGCCGCACCCCGGGAGCGATTGACGTCGATATCTCCTACAAAGAGGCCAAGCCCGAGCGGCGTATTGTAGTAGATCGCGTTCGCGCGGCGCAATTCAACCTGTCGGTTGCTCAGATCGCGATGGCCGCGCGCACGGCAATAGACGGCGACGACTCCGCCAGGTTGCGCGAGGAGGGAACCGAGTATCCGATTCGCGTCCAGTTCGCAAAGTCCGGCCGTGACAAGGCCTCGGATGTGGAGAACATCATCGTCGGCACGGCCGACGGCGCGCCGATTCGTCTCAAAGACGTGGCGGACATCAAATACGATCTTGCTCCCACAAAAATCGACCGCAAGAACCGCCAGCGGGTCGTCTACGTGACCGCAAACATCGCCTCCGGGACGCAATTGGGCAACCTAGGACAGGCTGTGGATCGCGGCCTGAAGAAGATCGAGCACGTCCCCGGCACGACGATCGGCACGGGCGGCGTCGAGAAGATCATGATCGAAAGCTTCGGCTATATGTTCTCGGCCCTGCTGCTCGCAATCGCGCTCGTTTACATGTTGATGGGCGCGCTGTTTGAGTCGTTCCTGACGCCGTTTGTTATCATGTTCAGCCTGCCGCAGGCCATGATCGGCGCGCTTTTGGCACTGTTGCTTACCGGGAAGTCTCTATCGATTGTGGCGATGATCGGCATCATCATGCTTATGGGCCTAGTGACCAAGAACGCTATTCTGCTCATCGACTACACCAACACGCTCAGATCCCGTGGAAAGCGCAGAGAAGAGGCGATTCTGGAGGCTGGCCCCACCAGGCTCAGGCCCATCCTGATGACTACGTTAGCAATGATCGGCGGTATGATGCCGACCGCGTTGGCCGTATCACGCGGCGCTGAGATGCGGGCGCCGATGGCTATTGCGGTCATCGGCGGTTTGGTCCTCTCGACGATGCTGACCCTGATCGTGATTCCCGTGATGTACACGATTATTGACGACCTGTGGCAGGGCATCGCGCGCCGGTTCTACCCTCCAGCGCGAGTGAAGCGAGAGGAACCGCAGCTCGCGCCGGTATCCGAAGGGGTGCTTGCGTCCGGTTCGCAGCCGGAGGGCTAATCGATGGCGGCTCGATCCGTCCCCGCGTGAGAGCCTTCGCTCAACGGCCCAGGCCCTCGCACAACTGGGCGCACATCATCTGCATCCGCGACAGGTGATACGGTCCCTTCCAGAGGTTGCCCTTGAGGCGGTGGGAGACTGTGCCGTCACGATGCAGATATCCGAACCACTCACCATACTCCGGGTCGGGGAAGTGGGAGTAGGTGTAGGAGTGGATCTTCTCGTGCCAGTCGAGCCATTTCCTGTCGCCGGTGATCTGATAGGCCAGAAGCACGGCGATCAGGGCTTCGGTGTGCGGCCACCAGAGCTTCATGTCCCATTCGTATTGCACACAGGGCTTGCCCTCAAGGTCAGTGTAGTATAAAAGCCCGCCGAATTCCGGGTCCCATCCACGCTCGAGCGACCACTCCAGGATCGGTACGGCCATGAGCGAGAGTTCGCGGTCACCGCGGATGCGGCCTTCTTCCATAATGAACCACGCCGATTCGATCGCGTGGCCCGGCAAAATGACGCGTCCGTCAGGACAGTCGGTGATAAGCTCGCCGTTCGGCCCAACGCGCTCTAGGAGCGCTCTGAGTTCCGGCTTGCAGAAGTGGTTGAAGATATCCGACAGGCAGCGTTCGATGGTCTCGTCGTATACGGGCCGGTCGTCTACGCGCCGCGCGATCTGGCAGGTGGGGATCAGGATCATCGACATCGTGTGCGACTTCGACGGCCTCGCTCCGGGGATCTCTTTCGGTTCCAGTAGGCCGGGGGTGGTGTGGTAGTGCATAAGTGTGTCGAATACCTCGGCCGCCTTGGCGCGATACCGGTCCTCGCCGGTGGCTCGAGCAAGCTCCGCAAAGCCCATTACCGCGAAGACCTCAGACAGCACATACCGCCGCTTCCTGAGCGGCGTGCCGTCACGCGTGGTGCGGAAGAACATCCGACCGTCGGTGTCGAAACAGTGTTTCTCGAGAAATGTCGCCCCGTGCCGCGCGAGATCGAGCCATTCCGTACGCTTCTCAACCTCGTTGTAGAGGCGAGAGAACATCCAGACGATCCGGCCCTGCAGCCAGACCGGCTTATCCCCGCCGTAGACCGCCCCGTCGCGGTCGAGAAACGTCAGAAAACCCCCGTGCTCGCGGTCCACCGAATGCCGTGTCCAGAAGGGGATGGTGTCTTCCAGCAAGCCAGTCCTATATATTTCAGCGTACATCAGATCCGCCTCCGCCCCAAATCATAACGCGGCGGCGCAGAGCCGTCAACGGCAACGGATGCAGCCGTCTGCGAGTCCGACCGCGTGGGCCCGTTGTTCTCAGCAGCCAGAACGACCCGACGGCGACGTTGGGGTTGTCGCGATACAACGCAAACCACGCGTCGTAAGCGATTCGGCGCTCTTCAATTGAGCGGGACAATCCCCGAAAATTCGCTTATCGGCAGGGCGTGCGATTGCAGGGCGCAAATCCGGTTTGCCCCCCGTGGTATAATCTTCAAAGTCTGGAGGACATATATCGATGAGTGCAGGGAGTGTGTCTATGAGTCTGGGTTACAAGGCCATTAGGAAAGATATCTTCAAGGCTTACGATATCAGAGGGCGATATCCGGAGGAGATAGATAATGACGACGCATATCGGATCGCTCGCGCGTTTGTGACGGCGCTCAAGTGCAAGAAAGTTGTGGTCGGGCACGATATGCGCGAGTCGGCAGCGGCATTCGAGGCAGCGACGATACGTGGAATTCTCGATCAGGGCGCCGATGTGATCCCGATCGGGCTTACATCGACGCCGATGTATTACTTTGCGGTGAACTATCTTGAGGCGGATGCCGGTATCCAATGCAGCGCTTCGCACAATCCGGCCGAGTACAACGGCTACAAAATGACTGGTCACAGCGCGATCCCATCGATAGCCTTCGTGTCCAACGAGGACCTCTGGAAGATGGCGTGCGAGGGGGAGTTCGAGGACCCGCCTCAGAAGGGCAAGCTGCTGCCGCAAGCAGACGTGCTCGACGCCTATGCGGAGGCTGTGCTTGATGCGGCGGGGATCCGCGACCTAGGCGGGCTGAGGCTGGTGATCGACTGTGCAAACGGCATGGCGGGATACGTCCTGCCGACTATATGCCGCAAAGTCAAGGCCGACCCGATACGGCTCTATTGGCGGCTGGACGGCGCATTCCCTAACCACGAGGCGAACCCCCTGAAGACCGAAACGCTTTTCGCTCTGCGTGACCGGGTGGTCGACGAGAAGGCCGATCTCGGGGTAGCCTACGACGGCGACGCCGACCGCGTCGCGTTCGTTGATGAAAAGGGCGAGATCATACCGGGCGACCTGGTCACGGCCCTGATCGCGCGTGAGATGCTCAAGCAGAAACCCGGCGCGGAGATTCTTTACGACGTGCGCTCGAGCTGGGCGGTGCCGGAGGAGATCGAAAAGGCCGGCGGCAAGCCCATCGAGTGCCGCGTCGGCCACGGCTTGATCAAGAAGCAGATGCGCGAGGAAGGCGGCTACTTCGGCGGTGAGTTGTCAAGCCATTACTACTTCAGCAACTTCTACACCACCGACAACGGCGATCTAGCCATGCTCAACATTATCAAGCTCCTGCTTTCCGAAAAGAAGCCGATGTCTGAGATCGTTCGTCCGCTCAGACGTTACTTCCACTCGGGCGAGATCAACTCAGAGGTGGCTAGTGTTTCTGCCGTGCTCGCCAGGCTCAAGGAGAAGTACGGCCCCTTCGCCAGGCGAGTAACGGAGATTGACGGTTTCAAGGCTGAGTTCGACGACTGGTGGTTTAACGTCCGCCCATCCAACACGGAACCCTTGATCCGCCTGAACCTAGAAGCCAAGACAAAGGAGAAGATGGAGTCGAAAGTGGCTGAAGTGCTCGCGGAGATCCGGAGTTAGCCGTTTCACGGCAGAACGGCTTCTCAAACTGATCCTCCATTGATGGTCTCGGGCAACCCGTGCTGGCGTTCTCGTGTAGCCGCCGTTGTTCCGACTGATCTTCGATTGATCGTCCGGGGCATCCTGCCCCGGACGCGGCTGGTGCGGCGTGTTGCCCGCGCCTTGCGAGGCAGACGGTTGTTTCTTACGCTGCGGGAATGACTGGGTTGGATCGCCCGGCAATAGCACACCTAGCTCAATTCTCGCAGGCCAACTGCCCGCCCGCAAGACTCAGGTCCGCCTGCTACCAGTAGAGCCTCCGTCTAACTGATCTCCAAGCATAAGAACTCCCTCTCCCTCGATGGGAGAGGGCCGGGGTGAGGGTGGTATTGCTTCACATAGGCCGGGGTGTGTTACCCCGGCTTGTGGTGCCGGCAGCACGCTGCCGCCGAGGTATTGGGCAACCCGCCTGTTCTGCAAGGCCTCGGCAATATGCCAGCTTGACCCGCGCTGGAGGCGTCTGGCCCCGGACGATTAGAGCTAGGCGGAAGGATCGCCGAAAATGCCTCTATCGCAACGGTCTGCCCGGCCGCGGCCGCTTGACCTATGCGGTCGATCTTAGTACTGTAAATCAGTAATACGGGCCTGAGTCGCTTGGCCCACAGGAGGATACCAATTCGGGGAATCATTTACTACCTGGTTCTTGGCCTGATTACGCTCCAAGGGGCGGCGGTATGGGCGGGTGAGGACGTGCCGCTGTTGGACGCATCGGGCGCGCCGCTTAAGCCGCACCAGATCGACAGGGTAAGTATCCGGAAAACCTGCGGCGGATGCCACGAAGTTGACGCGCTCGCGCGGTCGCTGCACTTCCTCAGACCT
>JBMFPI010000009.1:0-5534 GCA_049969195.1 Armatimonadota bacterium | reverse complement strand
GGACCCCGAGTCGGCCGATTGCATCTCCTGCCATGTGCCGGAAACCGGCGCGTTCACCCTCGAGGGAAAGATCAGAAAGACCGTCGCTGTCCGGAATCCCGCGCACTGCGTGCAGTGCCACTCCGACGTGGCCGATGCGATCGCCGATGGGCCACACGGTCGTCTCGACAAGCGGCCTGGAGATCACCCGACCTGCGTCACCTGTCATGGCGGAAACCCACACGATATCAAGCCGGTAGCGCGATGGAGTCGAAAGTCCGGGGTGCAGTTGTGCAGCTCGTGCCACGGACGCTCCGACCTGATGGGGCGCTACGGCAGAGACTCCGAGGCGGTGGAATCGTATGAGCGCAGTTTCCACGGGAAAGCCCTGCTGAGATTCGGGGAAAACGATGCTGCCGCCTGCATCGACTGCCACGGATACCACGAACTCGCCGCGTTGAGCGCGGCTGACAGCCGGCGGATCATCGGGACGTGCAGGAAATGCCACCCGAGGGCCGGCATCGGCTTTTCTACGTCCGGCGCGAATCACCTGCGTCTGAAGATGGAACGGTCTTTGTTGTTGAGGTTGGAGGATCTCTTCTTCAAGGCGCTCACAGTCGGCGTGATGGCACTTCTTCTCGGAGTAGTCGCGCTCGACCTCGGCAAGAAGGTGTCGGGCCGGTCCGCGCCAAGGGCGGGCCGCGCTGTGGCAGTGCTGGTGGCCGGGAGCTTCTGCGCGATGATCGCGGGCATTGTAATGGCCATGGCCCGGCTGTCCGGAACTGAGTGGGCCTGGATCATCGCGGTGGTATTGATGGCCGCCGCGCTGATGGTCTATGCGTTGCGCCGGAAGACTCTGGCACGGAAAGAGAAGCTCTACCAGCGATTCGGCCCCAGCTTGAGGGCGCAGCACATTTGCCTGATGGCGAGTTTTATTGTGCTTGTTCTCACCGGAATGCCCTTGAAGTTCGCGCAGGTGGGCTGGTCGCACTATCTGCACATTCTTTTCGGCGGGTTTGCCGGAGCCCGCATCGCGCACAGGATAGCCGCCGTCGTCATGACCGCGACCTGGCTCTGGCACGGGGTTCATCTGCTCTATCTGTGGAAAAAAGCGGGCTGGTCTTTCGCCTCATGGACGATGTGGCCTACGAAAAAGGACTTCGCGGACTTCTTCGACACCATCAGGTTCTATCTGGGTCTCCGAAAGGACCCTCCGCAATACGGGCGCTTCAACTGGAAGGAGAAATTCGACTACTTCGCGGTCTACTGGGGTATGCCGATAATGGTGCTCTCGGGGCTGGTCTTATGGTTCCCGGTATTCTTCGGCAACCGTCTCACTGACCTCGGTCTGGGGATGGCTTACATCGCGCACAGTGACGAGGCTCTGCTGGCGTTTCTAGCGATTCTGATGTGGCATCTCTACAACACGCATTTCGACCCCGAGCACTTCCCGATGAGCTCGGTCTGGCTCTCGGGGACGCTTACGGAGTCGGAGATGGAGCGCGAGCATCCCTTGGAAAAACGCCAGATAGACCAACAGGGATCTTCCAGGGCGGTCTGAAATCTCGCGACCCCGCGCGTCCCCGGCTCACTGCGAGGCTGTCGCGACAGAACGCAAGTCCAGCGTCCCCGAGGATTCGACGCTCTTCAACCAAGCGGGAGAATCGCCCAAAACGCGCCTATCGCAAGAGCTTTGCTCACCCCTTCTGCGCTTTTCTTTCGGCCAGGACAACGTCGAAGGGATCCCCCAGCCAGTTTGGTTTGGATTTTTGTTCCTCGAGCCACTGGTTCGTGACGTACGCATCAAGCTCGCATGCGACGTCTTGGCGCTCTCGAGCGATATCCCGGGACTGGTAAGGATCGTCGACCATATCATACAGCTCGACTTCTTTACGAGAGTATCCCATGTCGTCGTAGGTGTGTATCAGGAGGTGAGTTCTGGTTCTCACGGCCCGCTGGACAGTGTAAAGTGCGTGACCCCACACCAGCCTGTCGCGCTCGATCCCTGTCTCGCCGCGAATCTGCGGGGCGAACGAGACGCCGTCCCAGTCCGACGGAATCTCGGCCCCATAAAGCTCGCACAGCGTCGGGCTTAGGTCGATGTTATAAAGCATGGAGT
Organism: Armatimonadota bacterium; assembly: GCA_049969195.1. Lineage (GTDB taxonomy): Bacteria > Armatimonadota > UBA5829 > UBA5829 > UBA5829 > CALJES01. The sequence goes on along the minus strand of JBMFPI010000009.1, from coordinate 3,436 downwards.
CGCACGTGCTCCCGGGTTTTGTAACACCCGGCCACTTGATCACAAGCGGTATGTGGTGAATGCACTCGTCGGCGTTGACGTGATCGGAATAGATCCCGTGTTCGCCGAATGAGTCGCCGTGGTCGGAGGTGATGATGATGGCCGAATCGTCCAGGACTCCCTGATCAGCCAGCTCGTTCAAGACGATGCCGATGTGGTGGTCAACGTAGGCGATGGCGGCATCGTAACCGTTGATCAGGTGCTCGAAATCCTTGCGGCTGCTTATTGAATCCGGCATCAGCGGCACTGTGCTCTTGCCGTCTCTGAATTGCGCCTGAGCGGTGAAAGGACCCTTGATCAACTGATGCTGCTTGATCGCATCCTCGTCTGGCCACGGCTGGGCGACCGGGTAGTCCTTGAACCGGTCGGCCCACGAGGCCTCCATCTTGTAGACGCGGTGGGCGTCCCAGTAGTTGATGTGCAGGAGGTAGTCTTCGCGCCTGGCGTTGTTCTTGAGCCAGCGCATGAGGGGCTCGTGGATCTCAGGAGCAACCTCCCCGCCGCCCTTAAGGTTCGGAGTGTGGAACTCGGCCCAGCCGCATTCGAACCAGAACATGTTGTGACGGTCGGCGAAGTTCGAGAAACTGACCGGGTGCACTCCGGCCCTTCGCAACCTGCGCATGAGCATGTCGTTGTCCTCTTGCGGGCCAACGTAGTTACGCGTGCGGATGCGGAACTGAGCGCCGGCGCCGAAGTTCGAGACGACGCCGTTTCTGATCCCCAACCGGCCCGAGGACCAGTTCATCCTAGAAGGCAAACACGGGGAGTCCGCGCAGTAGTATCGGTCGAAGCGCACGCCCTGTCTTGCAACCGTGTCGATGTTGGGCGAGGTCGGGCGGTTGTAACCGTAGCAGCCCAGATGGTCGGGACGGAGGCAGTCGATGTCGAAAAAGACGGTCCTCATACGTATTCCTCCCGCAGGGATGCGTACAGGTTCGTTCACCAGCTCAGGCGCGTGTTCCTCCGGAAAAAAGGCTGTTGCGATAGAACACAAGTCCGGCGTTTTCGGCGATTCGACGCTCCTCGATTAACCGAGAGAATTGCCGAAAATGCCTCTGTCGCAACAGCCTGTCGGCAAAGACAGGTTAGTACCGGTTCGGTGCGGAACTGAACTGTCTCCCAGGCTGTTGCAAATTGTGCCTATGCCGTGATATAAATGGTGCGAATGATGGGATGAATGACGCGGGCGACCGGCGGTGTCAAATGGGTAGGGGACCAGGTTCAAACGAACCGGACTACGCAAAACCGACCCGGCGAGAAGTTCTCAAGGGTGCAGCGGCTCTGGGAATCTTCTCGATACTGCCGCAGCGAGCGTTCGCGGCAGAATCTACGCTCCGACGGCCTAACATACTTCTGTTTTTCCCCGATCAACACCGTTTTGACTGGGTCCCTTGGAACCCGAGGGTCCCCGTCAAAATGCCGAACCTGTCCGCGCTTGCCGGGAGGGGAATCAGGTTCGATTGGGCTTTCACGCCGTCGCCGTTGTGTGCTCCGGCACGGGCGTGCCTGGCGTCCGGTAAAGAGTATCATCGCGCAGGGGTCGCCAACAACAGCGTGGACTATCCGGTTGAGCAGAAGACGTTTTACACCCTTCTTCGGGACAGCGGTTATCACGTTATGGGCTGTGGCAAGTTCGATCTGCACAAGGCTACTTTCGATTGGGGCCTGGACGGCAAGCGTCTGCTCAAGGAGTGGGGGTTCTCTGACGGGATCGACAACGCGGGCAAGCTGGACGCGGTCGCCTCGGGTCGCGAAACGCCGAGGGATCCTTATATGCAGTTTCTGGAAAAACGGGGACTCCGCCTGAAGCACATCGAGGACTTCCAAAAGCGCTCTAGGGAAGGCAGGGCCGCGACCTTCCCTACGCCGCTCCCGGATGACGCGTATTGCGACAACTGGATCGGCCGAAATGGAATCGAGTTGATCCGGAACGTGCCGGAGGGAAAGCCCTGGTTCTTGCAGGTCAACTTCACAGGTCCGCATCCGCCGTGGGACATCACCGAGAACATGACGAGGCTTTACAAAGGCGTCGACTTTCCCCAACCATATCACGGCAGGCGACTCTCACCCGAACAGAACCTTGCCGTAAGGCGCAACTACTCCGCGATGATCACGAACATCGACCGATGGCTCGGTATCTACATCGAGGAACTGAGAAAGCGCGGAGAGCTGGATAACACCCTCATCATCTATTCGAGCGATCACGGAGAGATGCTCAACGATCACGGGCTATGGGGGAAGGCGGTGCCGTACCAGCCGTCGGTAGGGGTGCCGCTTGTGATCGCCGGGCCGGGTGTTCAGAAAAACATGATCAACAGCTCACTCGTAAGCACCGTCGACCTGGCCGCAACAGCCCTGGACTACGCGGAAACCGTGCGGCCCGCTGATATGGACAGCCTGTCGCTGCGGCCGGTGCTCGAGGGCAAGAAGAAGACGCATCGGCAGCATGTCACATCCGGGCTGGGCCGATGGAGAATGATCTTCGACGGCCGCTACAAGCTTGTCCGGGGATACGAGGAACAGGAGGAATTGTCGCTGTTTGACCTCGAGGCGGACCCGCTGGAGACGAAGAACATCGCCGCAAATCACAAAGATATCGTAGAGCGGCTCTCGAATCTCCTGCGGTAGGTGCCGGTCTCCACACGGTTGCGATAGAACGCGCCTATCGCAACAGCTCGGAAAGGAGGACGGATATGAACGAAGCGGACCGCAGGATTACCCGGCGCGCATTTCTGAAGGCGTCGCTCGCAGGCTCGGCGGTGGCCCTGGGTCTGCCGGCTTTCGCGCGGAAAGAAGACAGGCCGCCGAACTTCGTGATTATCTACTGCGATGACCTGGGATACAACGATCTGGGCTGCTACGGCGCCAAGCTGATCAAGACGCCCTGGATCGACCGCATGGCGGCCGAGGGAGTCCGTTTCACCGACTTCTACTCGGCGGCAGCGGTGTGCACGCCTTCGCGCGCGGCGCTCCTTACCGGCTGCTACCACCCGAGGGTGAGTTTGACGGCCGTGTTGAACGCGTCTTCGAATACCGGTATCAGCGACGGGGAGATCACACTGGCCGAGCTGCTCAAGTCGCGCGGATACGCCACCGCTTGCATTGGTAAGTGGCACTTAGGCCATCACAAGCCGTTCCTACCGACACGTCACGGGCTCGACTACTATTACGGCCTGCCCTATTCGAACGACATGTCCCGCCCCGACAATCCCGTGCCTCTGATCCGAAACGACCAGATCATCGAACGGCCGGTGGTTCAGGAGACGCTGACCGAGCGATACACCGAGCAGGCAATCGTGTTCATCACCCGCAATCGGAACCGGAGCCTGTCCCAGCCATAGTGGAAAGTTGACTGGTGGCTCGTCTATTCTATGCCGCTTTGCCCTCCTGGTCAATA
>JBMFPI010000008.1:0-24040 GCA_049969195.1 Armatimonadota bacterium | reverse complement strand
CGACAAGTCCTAGGATGGCAACTGTCTTCAGTACGTCAAGCTCAAGACCAGCGCCATCGAGCCGGGCAATCGCCTCTTCTATTTCGGCCCACGTCTGCGCAACACTGAGCATTGGGGCCCCGCTGACCAGGGTGTGCTGGACGTAGTCGCACAGCTCGGGAAGCCGGAGGAAAGGCGGGTCGTCCGGGTCGAACTCCCGATTGCGCAACCAATCGAGCAGCGAATGCGGCTCGTCGGCAGCAAGGAATGAGAACAACGAGCGCTCGTTCTGACCCATCCTCTTGAACAGTCCCGGCAGGTTCAGGAGAGTTAGCGGATGCAGCGGATACGACGCAAGCGCTTTCTCCACGAAGACTTCCCGCGCCTCTTTTGGCGCATACGCGACGCAGGACTCGATGACTCTGGTCACGTGCCTGTTTCGACGTATCTCATCGGAGCAACCGCCCTGAAGTGCGCCGGCTACGAGTTGCAGGGAATCCACGACATCGAGGCTGAACGGCACAGGGTAGAACCGACCCTGGACCCGCGCCCACTCTTGCACGTGTCTGCGCCCGACGCGGGCGGCATACTCCTGGAATGAGCGGTGCAGGATAGTTACGAACCACGGCGGGTAGTCGATGCTGCGCGCGGCGGCCTCGGCAAGCTCCTGAAGCGCCTGGACGTCGCCGTCTTCGGGATACTGGGCGGCGTGCTCCAGGAGCTTCCCGAGCTCGTCGATGATGACGACAACGCCGAGCACGCCGTCCTTCTCAACCGCCAGACGTGCCAGACTTTCGAAAACGGACGTCACTTCGCGGGCCGAGGGTCGTATTGATTGGAAGACGGACGCGTTCGCCTTCTGGAGACTGGCGAGCAAGTCGTTCCTACCGGCCCTCTGAAGTGAGCGCACCAGGCCACGTACCAGACAGGCGCCCATGTTCTCACGTGTCCCCGTAGCCAAGATGGTTAGGTAGCCGGCGCCGTGGTTGGGGATGATGTCCGCTGCCGCATCGCCTACGACCGCGAGGGCCTGCTCCCGAAGTTGCGTGTCGGCTCGATCGGACATCAAGTGTGCGAAGTAGAGCGCAAGTGCGGACTTTCCGGAACCGTACGGCCCGAGGATACACTGCGCGCGGTAAGGAGCCTGATGGACCCCGCGCGACAGCAAAGCCTGGGCCTCGCGAGAGGCCCTTGTGACCACGTACCCCGCGGCAGCGTAAGGGGTGTAGTAATCACGCTCGAGATGTACGGAACGATGGAAGCGCGAATCGACTTTAATCATCTCGTGCAGCGGAATCTTACCGGCCGGCATAATAGGCCTCCAGTATTCCTGGCGAATCGAGCGCATCTTCATTTCGTTTGACTACGCGCCGGACCTCGTAGTCCTCCTCAAACACCATCGCGCCCGAGGTGACCTCGTTGAGCTGGTCAAGGTATCGAAGCACGGAATCGCGGTCGAGGAGGAAGACCATGCTCGGAGTTCCCTCCAAAGCCATTACCTCAGAGAATTCCAGGATGCGCCGCTCGGGAGCCAGATAGTTCCAGAACTTGGCCAGAGCGTAGGCGAAGATCGCTGGCGACAGCGTAGGCTTCGGCCCGACCTGGAATCGCAAAGATTCCGTGTATGGTTCCCGTATCAGCAGCCCGAGGGTTGTCAGAGGACACTCGATCGGATCCTCGGTGCCGGAGGTTTCCTCGTGCCGGGCGAGATAGCAGTGCACAAAGCAGTCGATGTCGGACTTGAGGGTGGAGTCCTTCACTTCAGGCCAGCCAAGGCTCGCGAGCTCTCGACGGAGCGACCTGAGCATGCTTGCGCGATCAAACGCGTATTCGCGGAAGCGGTTCAATGCCCAGAACCACGTATATGAACGCGTGCCGGGGCTGGCGAGATTCCAGTGCAAGAGCCACAGGGTGGCGTCATCTTCGAGGTAGGGGTCCCAGCCATTCTCGCCGAGCAGTTTTTCCCCGAGCGGCGTAGGTACTACTTGTAGGCCGAGAGTTCCGGGCACTTCCTGAGCCACCCGGGTAGACAGGCACCAGTGGCGAATAGAGCGCACCATGTTCTTGCCTACGCCCAGGCGCACCACCGCATCTTCCCTGTGGAACACCCCGGGGTCGAGCTTCATCTGGTCCACGCCTTTCTTCAGCCAGGCGAACCTGAAGGCAAAGGTCTCGTGGCCTGACAGGCTGGCGTGAGGCGGACGCATCCAGTCTTGATGCACTGCCTGTTGGATTGATTGGATTGACATGACTGCTGAAGTATCCCCCGCTCGCTTGTGCGGCCGCCGTGCAGACAGTTGTAACTTGCATTTTTTTCGCCAACGGCCGACCGCCTACCTCCTGATCACGCGTCTCGCAATCACCCATGGACGGGAGCATCCAGGCCGATCAGTCTTGGGCGGAAAACGGTACCTGCTGACATAGCGTAACTGACGCGAACCCATCCGATGTTAGATGCACCGGATCCTAGCGGCGCCGCCGGGCATCTCGCGACAAACGGCCAGGAGGATATCCGGAGAGGGAGGTACGCGAGGCTTGTCGAGCTCACGATGGTTCGCGACACCGAAAAGCACTGACTGCCCTGTAGTGCGGACAAGAGGTATAAGGTTAGGCGCTGCGGAAGAAGCTCTGTACAAAAGGCGGTTGCGATAGAAGGCGAGGCGAGTGTCTTGGCCGATTCGACGCTCGTCAACGAAGCGAGAGAACCGCCGAGAACGTGCCTGTCGCCACAGCCCGCTGGTACTAGCGACCTGAGATGATCTGCGTGGTGGTGATGCTTGTGATCGCGCCGTTGGCGGGGGGATTTGAGTTGCCCGCTGCCGCGTGCGCCGGATGGGCCTCCGGTCCGCAGCGGCTGGTCCTGCCCTCGGCCATATTCAAGTATATGGACGGGGCAGGGGAGCTGTATCTCGGGTACGGATTTAAGAAGCTATATGTGCGGGAGTACGAGAAGACCGGCGAGCCGAAGGTCACTTGCGAGGTCTATTTGATGCCGAGCTCGGCTGACGCTTACGGCCTTTTCTCACAAGACCGCACGGGGACGGAGCTTCGCATCGGTCAAAGCGCAGTATACGCATCGGGCTTGCTGCTGGCCTGGCAGGGAAAGTACTTCGTCCGGTTGCTTGCCGACCGCGAAACCCCGGAGGCCAAGCGCTGCATTGTCGAGCTGGCGAAACAGGTCGTCAAACTTTGCGGGCCCCCGGGCAAGCCGCCTGCGGCGCTTGGATGGCTGCCGAAGAAGGGCCTGGACGCCGGATCGGTCCACTACTTCCACACACACGCCTGCTTGAACTATTTCCATTTCGTATCCACGCAGAACATACTCAACCTCTCACTTAAGACGGAAGCCGTAATGGGCACATATGCGCACGAGAACGGGAAGTCCCTTGCTCTGGTAATTAGCTATCCCAGCGAAACCGAGTCCCGGGTTGCGTGGGACAAGTTCAGACAGGTCTATATGGCAGGACTTAGCCCCTCGGGCGGTTACTCCATCGTAAGGCTGGAGAACGGCAGGTGGTGCGGAGGCATCCAGCAGAGGAAAAGGCTGTTTCTCGTCCTAGAGGCGCCGACGCGGGACGACTGCGCTTCGCTGCTCAAGAGGATGACCCTCGGTAGCAAGCGATAGAGTCGAACATCGGAAAGGAGTTGATCCACGGTGACAACGGAAGGCATCACGAGGCGGGATTTTCTGAAAGGCACGGTTGGTGCGGCTGGACTGGCGCTCTATGGCGGCCCAATCCTGGCGGCTGCTGACCAGGCAAACGAACCGAAGAGCATCGTGGCGATCGCCAGGTCTGTGCAGGTGCTTACCGCCGACGGCCAGGTCAACGCATCGGCGGCTACGGAAATTTTGCGGACCTCGGTGGCGCAGGCAGTTGGAGAAGCAACCGCCGCAGCGGCGTGGAAGAAACTTTTCAAGCCGACCGACGTCGTCGGGATAGTTACGACCAGGGCCGTGAACCCGACGCACATAGAGCTTGTGGACCTCGTTAGGTCGGAGATCAAGGGGGCGGGGGTGCCCGAGGACAACATCAGGCTGCCGGGGCGGGATACCGAGGTGGTGAAGCAATGCACAGCCCTCATCTGCCTGCCTGCACTGAAAGCACACTGGCTGACGGGAATCGGGACGGTGCTCAAGAACTACATAATGTACAGCGGCAAGCCTGCCAGCTACCACAATGAGGACAGTGCCAAACTCGGCGAGATCTGGAACCTGGAGTTCATAAAGGGCAAGACCAGGCTCACTTTGATAGACGCGCTGCAGCCGACCTGCGACAAAGGTCCCCAGGTAGATCCGCGCTATCGCTGGGTTTATGGTGGGATAATCGCATCGACGGATCCGGTGGCGGCTGAGGTGGTTGGGCTTAAGATTATTCAGGCAAAGCGTGACGAGATCAAAGGTGCTCCCTGGCCGCTCTCGCCACCGCCGGTGTGCGTTGAGGCCGCCGATAAGCAGTATGGCCTCGGCACGAGCGACCCGTCAAAGATCCAGATCAAGAAATCGGGCTGGAACGAGGGGTGGCTGGTGTAGCGCGCGGGGCCTGGGGGCGGACCAGGCCCCGCGCCATTCGGCTACTTGCGGCGGAGGAGCTTGACTCCCGCAAGGCCGACTAGAAAGCAGATCGCATTAAGCGACGACGGCTCGGGCACAACGGGCACATCCGGCGGCGTGCCTGTTGCCGGCCAGGGCGGCGACCACGTCCAACCGTCCCAAGCACCGTCGGAGAGCGCTCTGTCACCGCACCCGACCCAGGACGAACTCCACGTCTCACCGTCGGAGCTGGTCCAGTACTCCCACCAGTTGCTGGTTTGCCAATTCTGGCTATCGTAGTAGCCGGAGTACCCGTGATAGCTTATCCCGGTAATGAAAGGGCTGCCCCAGGTCATATCCACGGTGATATCCAGGTCGGTCTGGTCTGCCGTCGTGCTGAGCATGTCCCAGCCCGTTGCGGGGCCGTCGAAACGATAGCCGAACGCGAACGAGGCGGGTCCGAAGTCTACTACGAGGACTGCCTGGTTTGATCCCGTGCCGCACCAGCTTTCTATAAGCACCTGATCAAACGTCAGTGCGCCTGCAGGCACGGAGCATGTGGCGATGATCCCGCCAATCAGCATCAGTGTCGCCAGTTTCTTCATCTTCTTTCTCCTTGTGTGTTGTGTTTCGTGCGGGCTAAGGCTGGGTTCCGACCCAAGTAGCCCTGATTACTCGCTCGCCGCTTTCCGTTGACATAACGCCGCTGAGCAAGACCCGGGCGCCCGATTCAGCGGTCCCGCCAACGATCTTGATGCCGCAGGAGCGGTCCAGCGACTGTATATAGAAGCAATCGGCGAAGTCGGACGTGCCGGCCGTCACGGTATTTATCCCCAGAGAGACCGGCATCTCATCCGGCATCGCTTTTGCTTCTGCTATAGAGAGGGGCCGTCCGACGCGTGCCACCGCGTCGACCTCCCCGCCCTTACTCGAAAACCTTATGTATCTCACCCACGCGAACCCGGACTCGGCTAGATCGTAGGCCGTGCCGCCTGCGGAGCCTTTGTAGAGATCGATGGCGTCAGCCACGTATTGGCCGGCGAAATCGGCAGGCGTGAGCGTGGGATCGACCGGCTTGGTCGGATCGAGTCTGTCGCCCCAGCTATGCGTGCCGCGGTTCCAGGCAAACGCGTTTGTAGGCCAATAACTGTCGGCGACCGGCGACGGATAATCGTACCAGTTCGTTCCGTCTGGGCTGACGGAAACCGTCACGCTCTCCTGCCAGATCGAGGCGCTGTTATTGACCCGGTAGGTTTCCATATCCGTATTAAAGGTGATATAACCCGTCGCGATGAAGGCCGCGTTCCCGAAAACGATGAAATCCAGACCGTACCAGTTCGCCGGATCATCGTAGATTGGCTTATCGAACTGTACGGTGATCTGGCCGGTGGTTGTCGAGTTGCCTATGGTAGTGACCAGAAATGATCCATCCGGCGCGGTGTTCCAGGCCGGGTACACCATCGAGCAAGCGTAGGTTCCTGCCGGCACACCCGGCCCGCCGGGCTCGCTGATCCACGTGGTCGGGCTGCCGAGGACTGCCTCCGGATGACCATACACGCCGCCGCCGAGGTTTGTATAACTCACGACGCGTGAAGCGAACCGGTCGTCCGCGCCCGCCATAGATGCGAGAATCGCATACGCCGCGACCAGCAGGAGCATTACCGTAGCGTGCCGGGTATTCCGAGTTTGCAGTTGCGAATCCTGAATATCGTTTCTCATTTCAGCTCATACGCCGAATCATCCGGGGAGAGGGCCCCACATTCCGGCTCCTTGGGGTCAAATCGATACTTGCGGTTCGTTGAGGCCACGTGGCCGTCGGCCCAGGCGACGTCGGCGAAACCGTTGTGACGAAAATGAACCTTGCCAGCAGCAAAAAGCGGATCGCTCGGCGCGCGCAGGAAATTCTGTGCGCTTACTGGATTTCCGAATCCGCCGTCCGCAAAAACGACCTTCCGCGCCGGCCGCGCTATTTCGGAGACCAGGCAAGGCATAACTCCCGCGTTCGCGTCCCCGCCAATGTATGTGGTGTTGTAGGCATAACCTGTGTATGGTCTCCCCCAGCCGTTGCCCACGAACGAAGGGCAGCTATTGATTTGGTGGCTTCTCGTGTAACGCGCGAGCAGACCGAACCTGTAATCGAGTGGGGATGATGACCATTTCAGCACGAAGTCCCAGGCATATTCGGTGTTGGTAGACAGATCGTAATAGTAGGATGGACAGGCTCGGCTGGAGTTGTCGTCGGCATAGAGGGCCCAGGCGGTGATGAGCTGCTTGAGATTTGAGCAGCACTCAGTTTGCTTTGCCCTCTGCTTCGCGACGGTGAAAACTGGAAGCAAAGCAGCCCCGAGAATGGCTATGACGGCTGTGACGACGAGGAGCTCAATGAGGGAGAAACCGCTGATGGTTCCGGATCTGAAATAATGAGGGGATCCGTCGCGGGACCAACCAGATCCAGAACCCCGAATACCAGACAACAAATTAGCCGACATCTTTGCCTCCGAAGATGCACCGGTCTGAGGAGAGCAAGGAAGGTCTTCTGACTTCCGGATCGTCCTACCCCGGCCCCTTCCCATCCCGAATGCTTTCGGAACAGTGGATACGGCCGGATCGTCCCCGGTTACAGCGGCGGGCCCGTGACGGTCTCTCACCGTCTTCCCTGGCGCCTTGCTCGCCGATCGAGTATTCGCTTTTGTCGACTTGATTCTAGCAGACGGGAGAAGACGTTGTCAAGAGGAATTTTCGCGGGGGGCACTCCTTCCGGAGTGTGCGAGAAAGGTTCGGCTATGCGTCTCCCTCTCCCCTTGCGGGAGAGGGTCGGGGTGAGGGGTGAGATGCGAGATGCGTCCGCGGCGTGTTGCTCGCTCTCTGCACAGCAGACGATTGCGTCGCCGTGCCGTAAACGTGCTCCAGAAACGCTGGGTTGGGGTAAAATGCTCCAGCCCGTCCAGGCTTGCCGATGGCCGGAGTTGTAAATCTTCCCGGATGCATTGTTCCGCAGAGTGACCCGCACGTAATGCTTAGGTCTGGATTCCGGTAATACTTTAGCGCTATTTTAGCCTTCTCACCCGACACACCCGTTGACAAGGCTGGCAAGCCGGGATATATTACGGAAGAGAATGCTGCTGGCAGAGTCACGGCAGGCGGGCAGGAAGCACATTGTCTTTTGGGAGGAATGGAGCAATGGTGTGGACTGTTTGCAGGGGTCGTTTCGTGACGCGAGTCGTGTTCTCGCTTTTGCTGCTGGCGGGCCTTTGTGGGGGTGTTGCGGGCCAACAGACCATCGTCTGCGATACGGCAACATTCTCGCGCGAGGTCAACCCCGACTATAGCTACGGCGCCGAGGACAGCCTCCATGTCCGGCACGAGGCGACCGCTCCCTACGATCGGAACTGTTTCCTCAAATTCGACCTCAGCTCTATCCCCTCGGACGCGTGCATTACGTCGGCCACCCTCAGGCTGTACCAGTATGATTCGAGCTACATGAGCGACGACGATTGGCTCAAGGTTGCGGCCTACAGGCTGCTTCGCGATTGGCAGGAGGGGCCCAACGGAAATCTTGCCGGGGCATGCTGGTACTACCGAACTGCCGGGAACTCGAACCCGTGGTATGCCGCGGGAGCGAGAAGCAGCATCGACCGAAACGCAGGCGCGCCCGACTCGGTGGTCACCTGCTACAGGATCCCTTCAGGCGGCCCGGGGCGCTGGGTCGAATGGGACGTCACCCCGTCTGCGCAATACTGGCATCGCAACCCGACCAAAAACTACGGCCTGTGCCTGGACAAATGGCTCGAGGGCAACTACAGCTACGACGGCAACGAGTGGCTCTATTTCTGGTCCGATGACTATGGTGATCCGAACTATCGCCCACGGCTGGTTGTCAACTACATCATTCCCGGCTCGCAGAGTGCGGCGAACCTCGGATACACCAACCTGGACCTCAACTACTGGGACAGCGATCCCAACATCACGTTTACCTGGGACGCTTCCGGGCAGATGAGATGTGAGGGCACGACGTCTATCTCCGACTGGGAGTGGGACGGCGCCCGGAGTATGTTCACGCTCAACTCCGGCTTCGAGTGCACGATTAAAGTGCGGCTCGAGGACGGGTGCGTTTCCGATCCCGACGGACAGTTCGCGTTCGGAATGTGGGAGAGCGATTCGAAGTTCATCGGCCTGGTGGCGGTCGGTTACGGCAGTCAGTATTATCAGGTCGCCGGACAGTGCGCTGCTATAGGGTGCGGCGCCCGACACGACGGCTCGGGGCGGTGGTCGAGCTACGTGGACGAAGGCAGTCCGACCGGGCCGCCTTCGGGTGGTGTCACGTTCTTCTCGGAGACCCCGTCCGATGAGCAGTCGAGTTACATTACTTGGAAGATCAGGTACGACAAGGCCAACCAGATATTCCTCGCCTACGTCATAGACGGCACGTTCAACCGCCTGGTGGCTTATTATACGAGTGTTGATTTCTCGAACTTCCGACTGGGTATCGTCCACGCCAACGACCTGAATAACGTCGCGACCCGCATATGGACGCGTTTCCCGGATAGCACGCCGCCCAGTCCGGATCCGATGACCTGGGCTACCCCGCCCTACGCCGTATCCACAAGTCAGATCAATATGGTCGCGACCACCGCCTCCGACGACACGCCGCCGACATCGTACTACGTCACCGAGACGACAGGTAACCCGGGCGGGTCATCCTCCGGCTGGATAGGGCAGACGAGTTACCTCGATACAGGCCTGAGCGCCAACACTCGCTACGGTTATCGGGTTAAGGCCCGTGACAGCGCCGAGGTGCCCAACGAAACACAGAACTCGACGCCCATTGCGTACTGCTACACCCTGATGCCGACGCCGACGGCATGTCAGACGGGAAGCGTAACGGCGACCACGGTCGACCTTACCGCGGCAGGTTCTTTCCCGAACCTGGGAGAGGGTCAAACAGGAACGAAGTTCGAGACTACCGGCGGAGAATGGATCGGTGATTGGCGGCTGCACCAGACCACCGACCAGGCCACCGGCCTTACCCCGAACACCCAGTATACCTTCCGGGTGAAATCCTGCAACGGAGACGGCATCCCCACCGACTGGGCTCCCGTAACCGCAACGGTCAGAACCCTTGCTGCACAGCCTGGGGTGCTGCCCTATCGGCCTGTCACGTCGCAGGCGATTCAGGTCAACTGGGGCGCCAACGGCAACCCGCCGGGAACCGAGTACCTGTGCAAGGATCTGATATCGGGACGCGAATCCGGCTGGATAACCCAGACCAGCTGGATTGTTTCCGGGCTGGAGCCGTTGACGCACTGCCACTTCCAGGTGGTCGCGCGGAATGCGGACGGGAAGCTCACGGCTGTTACCGACCTAGGGCCGGTGTCGACCAACGAAACCATCGGGATGGTCAAAATGCGTTCGCAAGTCGGGGATCTGGTCAGGCTGTCCAACAAGATCGTGACCGCGGTATTCCCGACGGACGGGACTTTCTTCATCCAGGAGTGGTCGCCCGTGCCACAGTTGAGGCCCGAGTATGCTTCCGGTATCGGCGTGCGATGGCCATACTGGGGTCCGATCACGGTACGCGAGGGAGATCTCGTCGACGTTGCCGGCGTACTGATCTGGAACGATCCTCCGAGAGATCAAGAGGTCCTGATATTCCCGGAGCAGATTGGGCCGTCTGTTCTGGGGCCGGGCCCGGTCAAGCCTTATGGCTCTTCGGGCCGTAGCCTGGGCGGGGCCCCCTTCGGATGCCAGCCGGGTGTGTTCGACGATGTCGAGGCGTCTCCGCCGGTCCCGAGCTCCGGGCTGAATGTGATCGGTACGCTCGTGCGGGCGTGGGGAAGGATCAAGCAGCCTCAACCCGAGTATCCCTATGCGTATGTCGAGGACGGTTCCAATCTGGATGATGGGATGGGATACGGCATCCGGATCAATCTTACGAACGTGGGAGGCGTGCTGCCGTCGCGTCTCCAGGGCTTTGGGTCGGTGACAGGCGTCATGCGCTGCGTTAAAGGGCCCGGAGGGCTGAATGTGAGAGAGCTCTGGCCTCGCTCGCTGGCTGACTTTGTCATATATCCGGGGCCGAGCACGCCTTAGCGTGCTGGCTGCGCGTTTGTGTCCGTCAGATGGGTTGAAGAGTCGTTTAACAAAAGAAGGTGGCTCGCGGGCTGCGGGGCTGAAGGCCCCGCAGCCCGCTCAATTAATCGGGCTGGCGAAATATCCCGGGCTAAGGCGTATCCCAAACGCGAACCGAAAACGGTTCACTCCCCCGGGAATCACGTTATGCTGAAATTGTTTCAGCATCCGGGTGCGGTAGGGATTGATCCTGAATCAAGTTCAGGATGACGGGGTTCCGGTCGTTTGCGCATGCAAGAGTGAGCTGATACCTGATACCGAGTGAGTCTAATTCTCCGGGAATTTCAGGATGTTCTGCGGGGAATAGTGGGCTGTGAGTAATGAGTTTTGGAGGTGGTTGTGTAATAAGTCCGCGTGAGCGGGCTTGATGAGCTGACCAGAGAAGAGCTGATAGAGCCTGTGCAGAGGCCACAGGCGAAGGTGCAGGCTCGGGATGCGGAAATTGGCGAGCTGAAGTCAACACGTCAGCGCCAGGCGGAGCGTATTGCTGAGCTTGGGCAAGAGGCAGCGCGACTGCGTGGCGGTGGGTCATCGGTTATGCTTTCGATCAAGCCGAGTGTGCGGAGGGAAGAGCGAGGTCCTCGGGGCAAACCCAAGCATTCATTTGCCCGCCGGGCTCTTGCTCCTACGGAGGTGGTCTCCGGCGCAGTGCAGAGATGCTCTGACTGTGGCCGGCCTCTGACTGGCGGGAGTGTGAAATGGCGTCATCAGGTGGCGGATATACCCAGGGTGGTAGAGAAGGTAAGGGACCCCTGTTCATAGAGCGTTACTGCGGGGCGTGTAAGAAGCGACATACTCCTGACTCGGCGGTTGTGCTTGGCGGTATGGTGGTGGGGCGGAGGAGCATTGGGATTGGGTTAATGAGCCTGATTGGGTATCTGAAGACGGTGTGCCGGGTTCCGATAGGTCAGATAAGGAGTCTGGGGTGTGCGTATATCGGAGGGTGAGATTGCGGAGGTTTTACACGACGTAGCTGAGTTGGGCTAGTCGGAATATGAGTATCTGCTGGACCGGGTTAGAGGTTCTCCTGTGGTGCATAATGGTGTAGGCTCTTGCCGTGGGCACCTTTTCGGCGATTCTCCCGCTTGCCTGAGGAGCATCGAATCACCGAAAACACGAGTATGGCATAAGCCTGCGAAGATCAGCACTAGGGTCGTGGACGTGAGACGTGTGATATACTTTCTAGAAGGCACGCGAGGAAGCGGATCGACTCGTAGCAGAACTTAACTCACCTCGCCGAGTGCTGAAGCTGAGAAAGGACGGCCGATCACTCTGCAGTAACGACGCACTCGCAATGTTGGGACGGGCGTTTGCGGAGGCCGTGTCGTTGTCCGAGGAACATTGGCTCATCGACCTCATAAAGGCGATACATCTCCGGGCGCCGGTGAATGGTAGCGATTCTGTGGAGGATTGGGCGGTTTGAGCACCAAAAGTGAAATCTTGAGGCGACCAGGTCTGGATCGTCGCGCTGGCGGAGGAACAGCCTACTATGGAGATCAGCCGACGGTCGCTGAGTGCGCTCCCCAGACGTGAACAAGACCAATGACCAAGGTTGAAGTCTGCGAAGAATCCGCGCGACCTTGCGCGGCACCGGCTGCGCAAAGCGAGTTTGACGAGTTATCTGAGCCGAGCATGCGCCATAACCTCTCGTGGACGCTGGTTGGCAACCTTGTCTACACGGCCTGTCAATGGGGTATGCTCGTTGCGCTGGCCAAACTTGGCTCGCCGGAAATGGTTGGCGTGTTCGGCCTGGCGTTGGCCATCACCGCGCCGATTGTTATGTTTTTCAATCTGGAGCTGCGGTCTGTGCAAGCGACTGACGCCAGGGGAGAGTACCGGTTAGGCCATTACCTCGCGCTCCGGCTGACCACGTCTGCGACCGCCTTGCTTGTTATTTTGGCCGCAGCGTTAATCGGCTGTGGGGTGTCCGGTGCGGCTCTTGTCGTGATCGCGATGGGCGTGGCAAAGGCGATAGAGTCCCTGAGCGACGTCCTGTACGGGCTGTTCCAGAATCGCGAGCGAATGGACCGGATCGCGATTTCGATGGTAGTCAGGGGCACCATTGCGCTGTTGGGGCTGAGCGCCGCCGTCTATCTCACACGAAGCGTTCTTTGGGGTGTTATTGCGATGGCGGGTGCGTGGACTGCCGTGCTTCTCGCCTACGATGCGCCGTCGGCTCTACGTATCCTCTCGAATGGGAAAATGAACGCCGCGCTGAATCTGCTACGCCCTATTTGGGATCGCCGGGCTCTCTGGAAACTTGCATGGCTTGCGCTGCCGCTTGGCTGCGCAATGCTGCTGGTGTCCCTCAACGTGAACATTCCCAGGTATTTCGTGCAGTGGCAATACGGCGAACGTCAGCTTGGCTTCTTTGTTGCGGTGGCCTATCTGATGGTTGCTGTAAGCACGGTTGTGAACGCTCTTGGACAGGCGGCGTGCCCCAGACTCGCGCGTTACTACAGCTGTAGCGACCTGCGAGCTTTTCGCGTGCTCTTGGGTAAGCTGGTGGCTGCGATTGCCGCGCTGAGCCTGCTGGGCGTCGGGGCGGCACGCTTTGCCGGGCGAGAGATATTGACGGTTCTGTATCGGCCCGAATATGCGGGGGGAGCCGACGTTTTCGTCTGGGTCATGATTGCCTCGGGCGTAGGGGGAATCGGAGTGATTCTGAGGTATGGCTGCATCTCCGCCAGGCGATTCGCTCCGCAGCTTTTCCTATGGATCCTAGTGGTAGCCTCGAACGCCGGCGCGTGCTTGCTGCTGGTTCGCGGATACGGATTGGAAGGAGCAGGCATGGCGATGACTGCCTCTGCGGCTGTTCAGGTCGTGGGAAATCTGATCATACTGGCGCGCGCGAACGCCGCTGACAGCTCACGGGCTGTTGCCGGGAGGGTTTCGTAAAGGTGAGTCGAATCAGTGAGGGTGGCGTGGGAATAATCGTGCCTGGCTGCTTCGACATGAACAAAGGCGACCAAGCACTGGTGTGGGAGACCATAGAGACGGTAAAGGCCGCCCGCATTGTGAATGAGCTTGCCGTAGTCGGCAGCGCAGAGCGGAACAAAGGGTGCGAGTATGAAACGCGGCAACTCGGACACACAGTTCTTCCGAACTTACTCGGCCACCCACGTAGGGGCAGACATCGGCCGGAAGACAGAGTCAAAGAGGGACATCTGTCGCTTGCCTTGATGATCGCGAATGCCTTAGTGGACCTCCTGCGCGGCCAATTGCTCCTGCTCGCGGCTCCCTTTCCGCGGATAGCCAGATTGCTACTCGACGCCCGGCAGAGAGAAACTTATGACGCATTTTTGCGCGCGCGAGTTGTCATTGTCAAGGGCGGCGGCTTTATACATGCTTACGGCGGACTTACTGCGCCGTATCTTATGTGGTATCAGTTGTTTTACATCAAGCTGGCGCACCGGCTTCGGAAGCCTGTCCTTGTTCTGCCGAACTCGTTTGGGCCCTTCCTTGGCCTCGGAGTTAAGCGTCAGGTGAAGAAAGCTCTTGGGTCCTGCGCGTTCGTCTGTGCGCGAGAAAGCGTCTCAGCCAAAGCCCTCAGCGAACTGCTCGGCCGCGAGGTTCCAATGTTCCCAGACCTCGGCTACTTTCTGCGCGCAGCCGACGACGAAATCGGGTTGGAAATCTGTCGGCGCCATAGGGTGCCCGTGGGTCACAAGCGTTGCGTCGGCTTCACCGTCCGTCCGTACAGGTTCCCAGGGTCCCGAGATGCGGCCCGTCTTTACGACCGTTACCTTGAGGCTCTGGCCGCGCTGGTCAAGCACGTCGAATCACTCGGGTTTCACCCTGTTTTTGTGACCCAGGTCAGGGGACCAAGCGCACATGAGAACGACTCGCTTGCGATATGCGACCTCACGAAACGGCTTAACGGGATTGAGTATAGCTGGGTAGACTACCAGGGTACCTGCCGAGAGCTCAAGGCCGTGTATGGACGTATGGACTACCTGGTCGGCACGAGGTTTCACTCGGTGGTGTTTGCCCAGGGTCTCGGAATCCCGTCGATGGCTATCGCCTATGGAGGCAACAAGGCTAACGGCATTATGGGGGATATGGGACTGGCCGACTACGTCGTGCCGATAGACAAGGTGACCGAAGAGCAGTTGTGCAACATGTTCGATAGCTTAATCGAAAAGTCTGACGAAATAAGACGCAAGTTGGCCGACTGGTTGGCTAAGGCTCGCACCGAGCGCGATCGCTTGGTCGAGACACTGCAGCGAGCTGTTGCGTCTTAGGTTGGGTCGGCTTCTGTGGACAGTTTGAACACTACCTATCTGCTGGCATCTGCGCACGTGGCGCTTATCATAGTTGCCTTCGCGGCGACCGCCAGGCCGGTAGTTAGCGTCTATCACTGGTTCCTGCTGACCTCGTTGATTGCTTTCGGGGTGCGGCCGGCGCTTGCGGCCTCGGTGGGCGGTTATACCAACTACGAAAGAACGGCTTCCTGGCAGACGTATAACTACGGGCTACTCTATCAGCTCATATTCTTTGCGTGCTTCTCGGGTGGTTACGTTCTATGGTATTGGACACGTCCCGTGGCCACGCGTGCTCTGGAGAGAATGGAAAGGCCGCGGGCATTCTGGGTGCTTATTGTCTTGGGGTTGGCCGCCGTTGGTATTCTGCAGGTGTCTTCGGGTGGGGAGTGGCTGCCGGGCGCTCGTACGGGAACAATCAATACCGCTGTTCCCGGAGGCAAGTACGTGTTCCCAATCGCCGTTATGGCGTTCTCGACGCTGATACCGTTTGGCGCGATCGCCTACATGAAAAGAGCCGGGGTCAAAGGATGGATGTTGGCCCCTGCTGTCGGCGTGTCGCTGACAACTCTAAGTCTTCTTTTCATGCGAGGCATGGTCATAACTGGCATCCTGCTGGTGCTCTGGGCGTTGGAGAAAGACGCCAAACTCAAACTCAGACACCTGATCGCAGGCATCATCGTCGTTTTTCTTATCGGAATGGTGCTTCGACCAATAGGCAAGTACGTTGCCGTGCGATACTTGCTGGGCGAAGACGATATCAGTTTTGCCATCTCGGCCGCCAGGGCGGTTGAAGATATGAGCATGGCCGATCAGATACGCGCCGTCTTGCTTTACACCACCAACCTGGACGATGCAGACTCCTGGCCCGTCGTGATAGATTACGTTGACGAAAACGGCTTTTCTAATGGACGTAGTTTCCTAGCGATCCCGGCCAGGTTTGCCAGCACGCGGTTTCGGGTTGAGTCCGGCTTTCTCACGGGAACCGACATTGTCAACAGCTTCTTTTACGGTGCGAACTATGAGGACACAAGTTTTGGGTTCCACGTGTCCTTCGCGAACGAACTCTTCCTCAACTTCGGTAGCTTGGGCCTCTTTTTCGGTGTGCTCCCGGGACTCGCAACCTGGTTGGCGGACAGTTGGATGCGAAGGGTGAGGGTCGTCACACCGCTGAGCCTATTTGTGGCCTACATATGCTTTCGCGGGTTTACCAACGAACCAGCACAGACGGTCCAATGGGCCGTCGGGGCTCTGGCTCTGGCTTTACTCGTCGAACTGCTGGCGGGAGCGCGTCTGCGGAAACCAGACCTGCCTTTGAGTGAGTTCGCGAGTTCGGAGCCATAGGGACCGTGAAAGTCCTTTACGTGATCGCCAGGTCGGTGCCAGGGGGAGCTCAGACCCATGTGATGGACCTGATCCGCCACGCGGGGGATGCGTTCGAACCGGGGCTTGTCACGTTCGAGCCCGGCTTCCTTGTTGACAAGGCTCGCGAGATGGGGGTCCCCACGTGGATTGTGCCTGTTCCGACAGACTCTATCAACTTGCTGCGCGACCTGTTCGCGCTCCGCTGCCTTGTACGCGTGATCCGCGAGTTCAGCCCGGACCTCGTCCACGCACACTCCACAAAGTCCGGTGTAATTGCACGCGTTGCGGCCCGGATGGCTGGAGTGCCCGCGGTGTTCACTGCGCACGGCTGGGCATTCACAGAGGGCGTGGCCGATAGACGCCGGAAGGCGGCAGTCGCGGTAGAGCGCGCAGCCGCACGGCTGACCCGACGGATTATCTGCGTGTCAGAGTATGATCGGGACCTTGCATTGTGCTGCGGCGTTGGTAGTCGGGACCGCATCGTTGTGATACCCAATGGGATCGCGTTTTCTGATCTGCGCACGAGCTACCCCAAGCGGGAGACTGTTCGATGCGTGATGGTGGCGCGGTTTTCACCTCCCAAGGAGCAACCAGCCCTGATCAGAGCGATTTCCCGGGTCAAGGAAATCGAGCTAATATTGGTGGGAGATGGCGAACTCATCGACGAGTCCCGAGCCCTCGCATCTACGCTGGGCGTCGAGGACCGAGTGAGGTTTATGGGCAGTAGAAACGACGTGCCGGAGATACTCGCGGAATGCGACGTGTTCGCCCTGATATCACGCTGGGAAGGACTGCCATACACCGTGCTCGAGGCAATGCGTGCGGGTCTGCCGGTTGTAGCCTCAAACGTGGGAGGAGTAAGCGAAGCAGTTATCCATAGAGAAACGGGACTGCTAGTGCCCCGGGACGATCTGGCTGCGCTGTCAAATAGCCTTCGGTATCTTGTCGACAACCCTGGGGAACGTCGGAGAATGGGCGAGGCAGGGAGGCGGCGCTGTCTGACCAGATTTGCCCTATCTGCAATGATCGAAGCCACATTTGCAGTGTATCGAGAGGCCGTAAGCTGACCCCGCCTGTTAGAGCGCTGGGCCCTCGAAGTAGTCGACAATCGCCCTAGCGCTAATGTCTGTGGTTCCCCCAAACCAATCCACCTTTTGGCACGCTTTTTGCACCAGCACCAGGTGACGTCTGTCGTAAGACATTTTCAGTGAGCACTGCCAGCTGCAGGCGAGTCGGGCAATAGACTGCACGGCGGTCGATGGGGAGGCCATACAATGCTTAGTACTCGTGCCAAATGGTTTGGTCTAGTATGCGTTTTGGCGGTCGCTATGAGTTCAGCTGCCGCTCACGCGC
Source organism: Armatimonadota bacterium (assembly GCA_049969195.1). Taxonomy (GTDB): domain Bacteria; phylum Armatimonadota; class UBA5829; order UBA5829; family UBA5829; genus CALJES01. Next base: position 6,421 of record JBMFPI010000008.1, on the reverse strand, counting down.
TCGACTTGCTGACGGATTTCCCGGAGAATCAGGGCGAGAAGGATCTGTACGCTCTGTATTACGAATCGGGGACCTTTACTCAGATGCAAGACGTTTCCACCAAGAGCAGGTGGTTTAGCAAGACGGGCACCGACACCGGGTATCCGTACCTGCGAGCGCGGCCGAATGACGTCCTGTTCCATCCGGGTCCCAGCTCGTATTCGGTGCTGGAGTACAGACCATCCTTGGCCGGCAGTTACAGCTTCGAACTGAGATTCTGGAACGGCGGAGGCGGTCCCGGCTGCACGACCCGGGCTCTGGTTTTCGTCAATGACAGTATAGGCTCTCCGCTGGCTCAGGGCGATGTGAGCGCCGCGAACACTGTTTCCACTCCGCTGGTTCTGAGCGGCAATGTGACGCTCAGCGCCACCGACCTGCTCAGAATTGCCGTCGATCCCAAGAACGGCTACTCCTACGACGCAACACTGGCAACCGGCTGGATCACCAAAAACCTGGATCCGGCTCCCGAGCCGGGGTCGGTCTTGGCTGTCGCGGTTGGACTAGTTGGGATGCTCTCCGGTCTGCGCCGCAGGGCAACGCGGTAAGAGTACTGGCAGATAGCAAGACCTGATTCTTCCATATGCCGGTTCGGGGAACGAGCCGGCATATTTTGCGTACATCCGACGGCCCTACCTCTCGTGCCGCGCCAGCCCGCTGAGAGGTCAGGGCCAAAGGCTGCAGCTCGGGCACAAAGTGCCTTTGGCCGCCCTCGGCAGTGTTACTACTCGTATGATTGTTGGCCCCCGTACAAGCACTTCGCGCCGTGGCGCGTTTCTTGGTGTAGCAGGCGCAAAGGCCTGCGTGCTGTAGACGCGTTATAGTCCTGTGAGAACCGGGCTTGTCGCGTCAGCTACGGATAATCGAACAAGGCTCGTGGTTCGTTTCCGATGCGGAGTGTCTGGCCGCAGATGGTCAGACGACAGCGCCGGCGGACGGTTTCGTCGACTAGTTCACGACAGATGTTGTCGAGCTGCTTGACGTATCGGGCAGATCGACTTTGGCAGCAGCGTTTGCGATATTTGGTGCCGGTGCAGCCAGAGAGGCCCGTCGCGATATGTGGGTGGTGAGGTTGTCTGTCGTTGGGGTTCAATTCCGCGGGAATCACGTCACGCTGAACTTGTTTCGGGATCCAGGCGACGAAGGGATGGATCCTGAACCGAGTTCTGAATGACGGTGTCCTCGGCGGCGCTTGCAAGACTTAACGGATATGCTGCTTGACCCTCGCGTTGACCACGAAAGCCAAGCGGGGTACAATAAACGCACCACCAGTCAGCTTTTCTCTGTGCCTGGGACAAGCTCAGGCACAGCTTCCTTTCCACGCAAAGACGCGGGGGAATTGCTGCAGCGGGCCGGGTAAGAAACTTGAGTGACAGACGCATAGTGCTCTTCGGCGAGTCCGGGTTCATAGGCTCCAACCTGCTCAGGTACTGGAACCTGGACAACATAATTGCTCCTCCTATTGACCAGGCAGATCTCACGAAACCTGATAGCCTGAGGCGCGTGCTGCGTCCGGGCGATATCGTAGTCAACGCGGCGGGTTATGCAGAGGCGACGGATACCAGTCAGCACGGCCGAGCTCTCTTTCGTGCTGTGAACGTGGATGGTGTCCGGAATCTCGCGGGAGCTTGTAGTGATGTCGGTGTCGGCCAGCTCGTTCATATCAGCAGTGTTGCTGCTATGGGTCGGTGGCGCGGCTCGAATATAACGGAGGAGATGATCAAACCCGCCCGCTCGCCATATGCGCAGAGCAAGCTTGACGGGGAGCGGGTTCTGGACGCGTTTCGTGAGGCGTTTCCCGTGACTATCGTTAGGCCGACGTCCGTGTTTGGCGAAGGACGGGGCCTGGCTGCTACGCTGTGCAAGTTTGTTGCGAAAGGCACCGTACCGCTGCCCGCCGGCGGCGCTGCTCTGATTCCGTTTACGTACATAGGAAACGTGGCGCACGCGATCAGGTTGACTCTCGGCAACCCGAATTGCTTCGGCAAGATATTTATAGTCGGCGACGCGGAGTCATACCCGCTGCGGACTGTGGTTTCCGGGTTGGCTCGAGCAATGAATGTGAACGTTCGCATTGTGCCGATTCCTGCATCTGCGGCGATCTTCGGCGCGTGGTGCCTGGAGCGGGCGGCGAGGTTGCGCGGCTCTAGGCCGGTCATCGATAGAAGCAGGGTTGAGACGATGACATGTTCTGTCTCGTATTCCATAGAAGCTATCCGTTCCGCAACGGGCTACGAACCGCCATACAGTCTGCGCGACGCCCTTGAACGGATTGCCGCGTGGTATAAGTCGCAGGTGCAGCCGGCCTGAGGGCGGCCTGTCGCGGTAGACGTGTTTTCGGCGATTCGACGCTCCCCAACTAACCTAACCGGGAGAATCGCCGAAAACGCGCCCATCTCAACAACCTGCAGGTGCGGCCTGCCTGACGGCCGGCGAGTCCGCTGTCGGCAGGAAGACACCCCGGCATTTATTTCTCCAGACTTTTCCTCATTTTTTCGCCCGGCAGGACTTGACAAATCCCGTTTTCTGGGTGATACTACCATTGGACCAATTGTGTCGCCTGCGGCCGGGGGCGGCACGCTGAGTTGATGTTACGCTGGTTGCCGAGTTTGCAGAAACGCGCAACGAGACGTCAACTGGGAACAGGAAAGGGGATGTGTAGATGACGGTATGTAGTTCGCGAATCTTTCTTACGATCGCGGGCCTGCTCGCGCTGGCAATGTGCACTCAGGCCACCGTGATCACGGTCACGCCGGTTCAGAAACTCACCGACGTTGGCGTCGAGCCTGCCGAATGGGAGTGTACGAACGGCTGGAGCATAGTGACCAACAAGATGGGAGTGGGGAGGATCATGGCAAGCGGGCCCTCTTTCTGTGAGGCCCCTTATCAGCCATTTGTTGCTTACGAGCTGGAAAATGTGGCCGGGGACGTATTCCCGCGCTGGGTCTACGTCAAAGACCAGGCTGGCAATCCGATCCCCAAGTATGACATGGGCCGAGGCGCGTTCTACGCCTCGTGCGACAGCCACTACGGGCAGAACCCGAGCCCGGACAACAACTATTCCGGCAAGACTCCATCCACCGTCTGGTTGGGCACTGACCAACACGCGGGACAGCCGCTGCCGGGCGTGGCGCTTCGGCAGATCAAGACCGCTAAGTACTGCTCGTTCGTTTCTCGCAACCCGACCTTGCTGGCGCCGGGCATTGCTGACAGCGGCTGGTCGAGCTACAAGCAGGCGTGGTACAACCCGCGCCATCCGATCCAGCTTCAGTTCTTTGTACGGCACCCCACAAACCCGGATCCCAGCCTCTACATGCAGTTCTGGTACAGGCCGTGGGGCAGCGACCCGTTTATCGGAGACTGCGCGTCGGATGGTCGGCTCGGTATTTGGGAAGAGCTTATCGCCATAGGCCCCGGCAACACCGGAAAATGGCTGAGCCCCAATTACTGGGAGGGAAACCCCACAAGGGCTTTCAACAGTTGGGATGAGGTACTCAACTCGTACCATCCAAGCGACCCACAGCATGTTCCATTCAAGGACTACGTCCTGATGGATACGTCCACCAGTTATCCCTGGAAGAGCCCGGGCTATAAGGGTGCGACAGACCCGCCGGGAATGCCGATGTGCACCGGGACCGGTAAGTGCCTGAACTTCGAGGTTGGCGCCAGGTTCTGGAGGTTCATCCTGCCGACAGGTGAGCAGAGGACGTGGTATCCCGAGTCGGTTGGCTTCCGCGGACAGATCGACCACTTCGTGCTGGAAATCGATAGGAACGAGGACGGAGACGTAAACGATCCCGGGGAATCCGCCGTCTACGATTTCGAGCCGCCGGCGGACGATCCCGGTCCGAGGATCGTATATCTGAACCAGCGCGCCCTCGATCCTAGGAATCAGCTCGACACGCTGATGGAGAAACTGGGGGAGCCGGATAACAAGTATGATCCGATGCAGAACCCCCTCAAAGACACGAAAGACGCTCGCCTCTACGACGTGCTGTATAAGATATCCGGGCGGGTTACTGACAAGCTCAACCCATGGTTCACACTGGACGACGGCGCCAATCTGGTCGACCCTTCGACTGGGCTGCCGCTTCACACGATGGTATGGACCCTGGATGAGCCCAGCCCTTCGACGTGGATACCATACAACTATGCGAACCCCGGTGAGTATTGGACGAGTTGGGGATTCCTGGAGAGGTTCAGAGCGACAGGTTCACCGCCGTTTGTGCTCAAGCCGTTCATCATGTGGACGTCCAAGAGGCATGATGAAATGGTAAGTGAGCCGTAAGGCAAGCGGGTTCCGCTAAGAATCAGGTTGTTGCGATAGAACGAAAAGCCGGCTACAGCAACAGGCCGAAGGGGGGACGGGCTCGCGCGCCCGCCCCCCTTGCTTAACAAGGGCGAGTCGCATGAAAGGGGACAGTAAGATGAAAAACTGGCCGCCGATATGTGTGCTAATCGCTATGGTCTTGACCGCGGCGAGCACGGGTGCCGGTGCCACAATAGTAACGGTTACCCCGGAGAACATGGCTGATCTGGGCTGGAGTATCGAGGTAAACGGCGGCCCTCGCACGCCGGTCACGGCCTATGGGGGCTTCACCACGTGGGGGCCGTGCGTTTACGAACACCACGGGTTTGTCACCGAGGAGGGGATGCCCATGGGCAGAGGCGCATTCTTCGCGGAGTGCGGATACGGAGGCATGACCGTCTCGGACAAGACCCCCGATACTGTCTGGTTGGGCCTCGACAAGTTCAATGGACAGCCTCTCTCGAACATCACCCTAAACCAGATCAAGACGATGAGCTACTACAGCTTCGTTTCCAGGACGCCGACCCTGAGCGATTCTACCGATTGGTCGAGTTATACCTGGTGGCGAGGGCCCAACAGCCCGATTATGCTTCAGATAACGGCTGTCAGTCCCGACGGCAGTGACTACAAGCAGTTCTGGCTCCGACCGCGCTCCTGGGGATACGGCGTTCAGGGGCCGGACGGCGGCATGGATGATTCTAGAAACGGTGTGTGGCAGTTCCTGAACGGCATAACCGACCGATGGTATCACGCCCCTGAGCGTCAGGATCTCAGCGACGACTGGAAGTGGGAGAGTTGGGCGGAGCTTTGCAGCATGTTTGGAAACTACCACATAATGGCTACCTCGACGCTGCCCTGGGGTCAAGGCGGTCTCAAGAGCCCCGGCTGGGATGGCCAAACCGTGCCCATAGGCTACTTCTACACAACCGGCACCGGCAAGGGCCTCAACTTCGAGGTGGGCGCCAGAAAGTTCAAAGCCTGGCTTTACCAGCAGGGTGTCTGGGTCAACTGGTACAGGGAGTCGATCGGCTTCAGGGGCCATGTCGACTACTTCACCCTCGGCATAGACCTTGACAACGACGGCGTGTATCCCGAGCCTGGCGAGCTGGTTACCTACGACTTCGAGCCTTCGCCAACGGAGCCGGAGCCGGCAATCGTCGCATCCAGCATCAAGGCGCTCGACCGTAACCCGCTTGTGGGAACGCTCGCCGATAACCCGCCGTATGCGACCAATTTCGCTCGAACCAGGTTCCTGCACAGGGTAGTCGGCAAGGTCACCTGGAGAACCGGAAATGCTATCGGGGCGGCGCTCGAGGACGGCAGCAATATCAGGCAGTTCACGAAGGGCACCCCGCCCGAGCCCTACTTCGAGTCTATTCGGTACTACTTCCCACTTGACTACGGGCTGCCTTCGGGGACCTGGCTTAACTCCTGGTGGACCGGCTGGGGCCTTGTAGAGAGGCTTCGAGGTTTCAACTATACGACTCAGCCTCCTTTGATGCTCTGGACCGATCCGGAGCATCTGAGGAAACTTTTCTGAACGGGGGCGTTTCTGCCAGGCGGCTGTTACTAAGCCTCAGAAACGCCCGGCGTGGCGCACCGGGCAACTGTCCAATGTGCAGCAAGCGAGCAATATGGCCGCTTGCTGCATCTATGTCTGGGATCGCAAGCCCCGAACGGTCAAGTGGAACGCAAAGCCGACGTCTCCGGCGATTCGATGCTCATCAACCAGGCGGCAGAATCGCCGAAAACACGCCTATCGCAACGGCCTGGGTAAGAACGTCTCTCTTGCTGTCCTGAGGAGGTCGGGGCTTGCCGGCAGTGTCCGACCGAGGCAAGTTGTTCCGGATTTCCGCTCCGATGGCAAACCGGGCTCAGCGCGCCGTGATGACACAATGGTTCGTCGCTAATCCGTGACGGTCAGCTACGCCGGCAAGATTACCGGTTTTTTGGTTTCAGACACGAATTCATCGCTTGCACTGTTGACAATGCGACCCAGAACGTAACCGTCAAACCATCCGCACCTTGCGAGGTGTTTGCTGCTGGTTCATACTGTCTCCATTGCTGAGTGCGTGG
>JBMFPI010000007.1:0-24788 GCA_049969195.1 Armatimonadota bacterium | reverse complement strand
CTGTTCTGTTCCGGGGAATCACGTCATGCCGAGCTTGTTTCAACATTCAGGCGCCGCACAAGTCGATCCAGAATCAAGTTCAGGATGCCGACGTCCCGGGCGTTCGCGCCCGCAAAACTGAACTGATACCTCGACAGCTTGCAGTCCTGGGCAGCATGGCGAATGGGTCCCGCTCAAGCTGCCTTGAAGTCTTTTCAGGGCTCGCTGCCGGTACCCGTGTTGAGGCTGGCGGTAAGTGTCCCGTTTGCGACGGCGAGTCACACTCTCTCGAGTTTCGCGACGCTTACCGCGAGCGTCTTCACCCCGCCGTTGTCGAACGCGACGGTGACTCGTTCGTCCTCGCCGGTCCCTGTTGAGCTGAGCACGATTCCCCTGCCGAAATATGGGTGATGTACCCTGGTGGCAGGCCTGAAAGTCGCGGTGCTGGGTGTACGGTGTGGGACGAAGTCGCGATTCCAGGTGATATCTGCTGCGCGCCGCGCCTCGGAAAGCGGTCGGTCGAGAAGTTCGTGCGGTATCTCTCGCAAGAAACGCGACACCTGCGGAAACTGCGTCTGGCCCATCAGTGTTCTCTTATATGCGTAGGAGAATACCAGTTCTCGTTTGGCACGGGTCATGCCGACATAACACAGCCGCCGCTCTTCTTCCATCTCCTCTTGCACATCGTGCGAGCGCCTGTGCGGCAGCAGACCCTCTTCCATCCCTATGATGTATACGACGGGGAACTCAAGTCCCTTGGCCGAGTGCAGAGTCATCAGCGTTATCGCGTTCGCGGAGGCGTCATAGGTGTCGATGTCGGATATCAACGCCACGTTCTCCAGAAACGCGGCCAAGCTGCGGTCCTCACTAGTCTCTTCGAATTGCCGTGTGACGGACAGCAGCTCCCTGACGTTCTCAAGGCGCGACTGTGCCTCGGCAGAGTGTTCTCCAGCCAGCGCGTCTAAATAGCCCGACACCGTCAGCGCTTCTTCCGTCAGTTGGCGTACGGAGAGTTGAGAGCTGAGCTGGTGCAGGTGGTCGATAATGGCAGCAAACGCCTGCATGGCGGTCCTGGCGCGCTTTGGGATGTCGGATGCTTCATCGAGCCTATGCAAGGCCTCATACAGGCATATGCCACGGTTCGCGGCGAACTCGTCGAGCCTGGCCAGCGAGCTCGCGCCGATGCCCCGGTGCGGCACGTTGATGACGCGGCGGAGGCTGACGGACTCCATCGGGTTTGCCGCCAACCGCAGGTAGGCTACAACGTCTCTGATTTCCTTGCGTTCGTAGAAGCGCATCGCCCCGATCAACCGATACGGGATGCGCTCCCGCAGGAGGGCTTCCTCTAGCACTCGGGACTGCGCGTTGATCCGGTACAGCACTGCGATGTCTGCATATCGGCAGCGGCCGGAGGCGACTCTCTCCCTGATCGAGCGCACGATCTTCTCCGCCTCATCGATTTCGTTACCGGCCTCTATGACTTCGATGTCGCAGCCTTCTTCGTTTTCGGTCCACAGCTTCTTTTGCGCGCGACTGCGGTTGAGGGCGACGATGTGATGCGCTGCCTCGAGAATCTTTCTTGTTGATCGGTAGTTGCGTTCCAGCTTGTAGATGGTGGCGTCTGGGTAATCCGACTCGAACTGCAGAATGATGCGCACATCCGCGCCTCGCCAGCGGTAAATGGACTGGTCGTCATCGCCGACGCAGAATATGTTGTGGTGCTTCGCTGCGAGTGTCGTGACGAAGACGTACTGCGCGTAGTTGATGTCCTGATATTCGTCAACGAGGATATACCTAAACCGGTCCTGATAATGCAGCCGTGCTGGTTCACTCTCTTGCAAAAGCCGGACAGCCGACATTATGAGATCGTCAAAGTCGAGTGCGCGGTTCTCGGCAAGCTTCTGCTGGTACACCGGGTAGACGTTCCGGGCTACTACCTCTTCTTTTCCTTCTGCGCGCTTGCCGAAATCCTCAGGCCCGATCAATCTTTCCTTCGCTCGGGAAATCAGACCGAGTATCATCCGGGGCTGATAGCGCTTCTGATCGAGCCTGAGCTCGTCCATGCACTGGCGGATAAGCGCGACCTGGTCCGATTCGTCAAAGATGGTGAAACTGCGGTCGATGCCGATTTCGTGGCCTCTCTCGCGCAGGATTCGGGCGCACGTGCCGTGAAAGGTCCCGGCCCACAATCCTGCTGCCTGCTTGCCCAGAAGCCCCGCGATTCGTTCCTTCATCTCGTTGGCGGCCTTGTTGGTGAAAGTGACGGCGAGGATGTTGTAAGGCCTGACGTCTTTTTCCTTGATCAGGTACGCGATCCGATACGTGAGGACGCGCGTCTTGCCGCTGCCCGCGCCCGCAAACACAAGCACTGGTCCTTCCGTATGAAGAACCGCCGCGCGCTGTTGTTCATTGAGGTCTTCGAGAATGTGGTCGGTCACGGCAATCTATTATACCAGAGCGTTATCCTACCAGCATCAGCACCGCGGGGATCATAATCACGCTCGCGAGCGTGCTCGCGAACACAGCCGCAGCCGCGAACGCCCCATTGGCCCCATACCGCGCTGCAACCACACCGGAGAATACCGCCGACGGCATTGCGCTCTCCAGAACCACGACCTGCTTCACAACTCCGCCGACGCTCGTCAGGGGCAGCACCAGCCACACCAGCGCCGGCAAAACTACCATCTTAAGAATCAGCGCCGTCGCCAGTGCATACGGGTAGCTCTTGACTACCCTGCTGGTCAAGCTGAGACCGATAGAAATCATCGCGAGCGGCACGGTGCCCGCGGCCAAATAGCCGAGCGTGGTCATCACAAGCGGGGGAACTGAGACCTGCCGCAGAAGCAATGCCGCAATCGTCGACGGAAACAATGGCGTCTTCAGGAACTCGAGCAGGCTCGACCGTTCGAACCTGCACCCGGCGAACGACACCGCGAGAGCCACGCCGACGCTGTTCAGGGGAAGTGCCATCGCGAACTCGTCGAACATCACCGCGCTCAGGATCGCATGTTTGTCCCCCCGAAAAGCAGCCGTGACAACCGGGTAACCCAGGAATCCTGTGTTGCCGAACGCGGAGACCAGCATCAGCGCGCCGGTCGTGCGTCGGTCCAGCCGCAACGCTCTCGCGGCGCAGTACGCGATGCCCACTACGACCATTTCCATGACAAACCCAACAACTGGGGCCTTGACCATAGCCGGGGTGATGGGCTTGTTGTGCACGGAGACGAAAATGAATGCGGGCATCGTCAGATTTACGACCAGCGAGTTTACAACGGCTGCGTCGCTTGCGTTGAGCGCACCCAGCCTCTTCGAACCGTAGCCCGCCAGGAGTAGCAAGAAGATGGAAGCGACCGTGTTGAGTGTATGCCAGATATCCACTCTGCTAGCCGCTCCCGACTGCCGCGGTCTTCTGCTCGGCCTTCCGTGCCTGATACTCTAGCGCCGCCTCTATAAGCCCCTTGAATACGGGGTGCGCGCGGTTGGGCCGCGACTTGAACTCCGGATGGAATTGAGTAGCTATGAAGAACGGGTGATCTTTGAGTTCCGCAATTTCCACCAGCCGATAGTCCGGCGACACTCCCGAGCAGATCAACCCACCGCGCTCTAGCTTGGCGCGATAAGCATTGTTAACTTCGAATCTGTGGCGATGCCGCTCGTGAACAAGGTCGGTCCCGTACAACCGCGAGGCGAGCGTCCCGTCAATCAGCCGACACGGGTAGAGTCCCAAACGCATTGTAGCCCCTTTGTCTTTGACACCCTCCTGCTCGGGCAGCAGGTGGATGACGGGATGCGGGGTCATCGGGTCGACTTCTTCCGTGTTCGCATCTATCAGCCCGCAGACGTTTCGTGCGATCTCAATCACCGCCCAGTGTAGTCCGAAACATATGCCCAGGAACGGAACGCGGTTTTCGCGAGCGTATGTGATCGAGGCGGCCTTCCCCTCGACTCCTCGCGCACCGAAACCTCCGGCCACGATAATCGCATCCGCATCACCGACTTTCTCGGTTACATTGGCCTCGTTGACGTCTTCCGAATCCACCCAGCGAATTTGTACGCCCGTGTCGTTTGCGATCCCGCCGTGCCGCACCGCTTCGCCCAGGCTTATATATGCGTCGCCATTCCCCGTGTACTTGCCGACGATTGCGACGAGCGCACGGTGCTTGGGGTTCTTGAGCGTGTCGACGATCTTCTTCCACTCATCCAGATCCGGCTTGCCGTCCTCGATTCCGAACTTCCTGAGCACTAGATCCGAAAGGCCGTCCTCCTCGAACTTCAGCGGGATCTCGTAGATTATCTCCACGTCGCGAGCCTCGATCACGGCCTCCTTTTCTACATCGCAGAAAAGCGATATCTTGTCTTTCATATCCTGGCTCATCTTGCTTCTGGTTCGGCAGATCAGGACGTCAGGTTGGATGCCGATCTCACGCAGTTTGATGACCGAGTGCTGTGTCGGCTTGGTCTTCAGCTCGCCCCACGGCCCGACCGACGGGATGAGCGTCACGTGAACGTACATCACGTTCTGTGCCCCGGCGTCTTTCTTGAACTGTCTTATGGCCTCAAGAAACGGCAACCCCTCAATGTCGCCGACCGTCCCCCCGATTTCCACAATCGCGATCTCCGCTCCGGTCTGTTCGGCGTTGAGCCTGATGCGGGCTTTGATCTCATCGGTGATATGCGGGATCACCTGGACAGTGCCGCCGAGGTAATCACCGCGCCGCTCCTTGCGGATTACCGCGTCGTAGATGCGCCCGGTGGTGACGTTGGCGAGCTGAGTAAGGTTCTCATCGACGAAGCGCTCATAGTGGCCGAGGTCCAGGTCGGTCTCCGCACCATCGTCGGTCACGAAGACTTCGCCGTGTTGATAGGGGTTCATTGTGCCCGCATCGACGTTAATGTATGGGTCGAGCTTCTGAACCGTTACCTTGAACCCGCGGTTCTTTAAGAGTCGCCCCAGGGACGCCGTCGTAATCCCTTTGCCGACAGAAGACACCACGCCGCCCGTAACGAAAATGTACTTTGTGCTCATCCCCTTGCTCCTATGAACAATGTCAGGCCGCCTTTACCCAGCTCGACCGAGTTCTCGATTGCTTTCTCGATGTATTCCTTCGCAGTGCCGACTGCCGTCACCAGATCATCCCCCGCGGCGAGTCTAGCGGCAATCGCTGCGCTCAGCACGCAGCCGGTCCCGTGCATCCGCTTGCTGCTGCGCTTGCCGACAAACTCGTGAAACTGCCGACCGTCGAACAGGACATCGACAGGCTCGCCCTCTGCGTGTCCACCTTTCACCAAAGCTGCTTGCGCGCCCATTTCCACCAGGCGCTTCGCAGCCCTGCGAGCGGAATCTTCGTCCGAAACCTCCACCTGGGCAAGCGCGGCGGCTTCCGCACGGTTCGGGGTCACAACGGTTGCCAGCGGCATCAGCTCTCTTCTAAGCCGTTTGATGCCCGGCTCGGTTAGGAGCACATCGCCCCGTTTGGATCGCGTGACCGGATCCAGCACGACGTTGGGTATCTCACGTCTCCTGATACGTCCGGCGACGACGCTCACAGCCTGGGGCGAATAAAGCATACCGATCTTGCAGGCTGCTATGCGAAAGTCTCTCACGAGGGCGTCGATCTGCGCCGCGATGATCCTCGGCGGCGTCTTGTTGACCTTATGCACCCCGAGCGTGTTCTGGGCGGTTACGTTCGTCACCGCGCAGACACCGTATGCCCCCATTTCCCGGAACACGGCCAGATCGGCCTGAATGCCGGCGCCCGCGCTCGAGTCGGATGCGGCTATGGTCAGCACGACCTGCATCACATCATCTCCGCGAGCGTCTGGACGATGCGGCCCGGCTTCATTTCGCCTTGTGCTGCTTCAGCCTGCTCCCTGCTCGTCACGCCGGTTAATGCTAGTACGGTCTGTGCCCCGGCCCGATTCCCGGCAAGTATATCCGTGTCGAGTCGGTCGCCTATAACGACGGTCCGCTCGGGCGGGATACCGGTCGATTGTAGTATCTTATGTATGGAATAGGTTTCTGGCTTGCCGATCACAACCGGCTCAACCGAGGTCGCTGTGCGGACTGCCGCCACCATACACCCGGCGCCCGGCAGCACTGCCCCGTCCTCCACCGGAAGCGTGGGGTCCTCATTGGTGGCTATGAATCGCGCTCCGTCGAGTATAGCCTTCTGAGCGCGCGCCAGTTTCTGGTAGTTGAAGCTGCGATCCATACCGACCACAACGTAGTCGATGTGGGCGTCGGGACAGTCGCCGTCTTTCAGGACCCGAATGCCAACTGACTGCAGTTCCCGGTCAATGCCGCCCTCGCCGATCCGATAAACTGTCTTGCCCGAAGCGCCCTGCTCGGCCAGGTAAAGTGCCGTCGCGTAACCGGAGGTCATGACGTCCTCAGGAGCGGTGGGTATGCCCATGGAAGTGAGCAAGCGCGCGTAGTCGTCCCTCGAGTGGGCGGCTTTGTTGGTGAGAAATCGAACGACGCGCCCGTTCGACCGGAGGTGAAGGATGAACTCTCTTGCGTAAGGCTGTCGCTCGCTGCCGCGGTAGACTACGCCGTCGAGATCAAGAATCCACAGGAGCGGAATGTTGCACGAGGTCCCGTTCTGTATCACGGGTACTTACTATAACACAACCAAGCCCCTCCGGTCAAAGAAAAACTGCGCCAGGGTTACTCCTTCTGGAGTGTGCAGAATGGTTGGGGTAAGGATCTCCCTCTCCCTCGACGTGAGAGGGTTGGGGTGAGGGTGAGGTGCGCAAGAGCCCGGCTTTGTTACCGAGGTTATTGCGACAGAACGCAAACCGGACGTTTTTCGGCGTTTCTAGGCTCCCTGACTGAGCCGGAAACCGCCAAAAACGCGCGTCTCGCGGCTGCCGATTTTCTCACGTTTGACTTGCAGGAGTGTGCTGCCTATAATTTGAACTTGACGAGTCGCAAGGGAAATGTGCGCCGGTTACGGCATTCGGCCCGATTCGTCGGGGGTACGGAAATGGCTTTGCGCTTGGGTCTCGTTGCTGCGGCGACCTGTTTTTTGCTTGCGATCTGCGGCGACTGCGCTTGTGCCCAGAGTGGCGGAACGAACTCGGGTGGGCGCATCCGCATATGCGTCGCAGATTTCCGTCCCGAGAAAGGCACGGTTCTTAACGAGAGGGAACTCGACTACTGCAAGATGCTCCAGCGTGGTGTCGAGGACGAGCTGGTTAGATGGTATGAGGTCGAGGAGTCTACGCGATACGGCACAATCGCGAAAGGGCTGGCCAATCTCGATTCCACACAGGCTGCCGCGGTGCTCGGGGAGAAGGCCGGCGTGCACCAGGTCGTCACGGGCCTCGTTACCAAGGTTGGCAGCACGGTGATGGTCCAGTGCCACTTCGTTGAGGTGCCTCGCGCCGGCCAGGCAGCCGGGGAAGCCACGAACAGGGTCCTGCGGTCGGTCAATGCAGACCACAGAATTGTCCAGGAAGACGATTGGATCCAATTGCTTAAGGTGCTGCAGGCCAAGATTGAGGCCGCGGTTACGGGCACGGCCGTAGTTCCACCCCCTCCCCCGCCTCCGCCTCCGGTTGAGAAAAAGATCCGCGTGAAAGTGTGCAAACTCTCAGGGATGAGCGCCGGGCCCTATTGTAAAGACACTGAGTTCAGGGAGTTCAAAGAGAGCGAAGTGCCCGGCCCATGCGGTATCTGCAAGCCGAAGCCTGTCCTTACTCCGGACGAGCTGAGGCTCAGAATCGCACAGGCACTTCGCGCGCTGGATGAGGAGAACTACAACGAAGCCGCCAGAATCATGGACGACGTTGTCCAGGCCGCCGAGAACGATGGGGAGGCCTGGTATATTCGCGGGGTTACCCGGTTCTTCCAGAGAAAGTATAAAGAGGCTGAGCAGTGCTATCTCAAAGCCATTGAGCTCGGATATGACCGGGCTTCGGTGCGCGATGATCTCGCCAATACATACCTGCGGCTGTCCGAGGACCCGGCAAACAGAACGAAATTCCGAAATATGGCGCTTGAGCAGGCACAAAAGTCGCTCGAACTTGCTCCCGGAAACCCATGGGCATACAACATGATTGGCTGCGTCACATTCATGACGGCGGGTAAGGACAAGAATAAGTTGCGCACGGCTGCCGAGTCGCTGAAGAAAGCTGCAGAACTTCTCAGCAGCGATCCGCAGCTTCTGGACAACGCCGCCAATGCACTTGCCCAGTTGAACCAGCTGGACGAAGCCGAGCAATACGCCAGGGCGTCCCTTACGGCTGCCGAGAAGAACAAACAGCCCTATCCGGATGCGTACGAGACGCTGTCGAAAATATACGCCGTCAGGGGCGACAAGGACAACTCGAGAAAGTATCACGACCTATATCTGAAGGCAAAGGGGACGCAATAGAGGTCATTGCGATAGAACGCAAAGTCAGCTTTTTCGGCGATTCGATACTCCTCAGCTAAGCGGGAGAATCTCGGAAAACGCGCGTGTCACAAGGGCCTATAATACCGGAGAGACAGTTCGGTTCGGCGGAAATCACGTCGTACTGAATCTGTTTCAAGGTCCAGGCGCCGAATGGATGGATCTTGAATCGAGTTCAGGATGACTTAGTCTTATGCGTTTGAGCATGCAGGACCGAACTGATACGCACCGGAAGCCTGCAATCTCGCGCTAATGGCTGGGGGAACTCTACGCCGGTTCCTCACAGCCGGCGTAGGCCGGGTGCAATAAAGCAGATTTGTGCCGCCGCGTCGGCAATTGCGAAAGAGTGGCCGGGATCGGCTGTGGGAGGATCACGATTCCGGGCGATAAACCGGGGCAGGCTCGCCCAGTGAGCGGTCTGTCCGACGGGCAGGAGGTGGTGTCGAACAGGCGTTACACGGATGTAGTGAGGCAGCCCGTGGATCGGGCAAAGCAAATCGACTTGACCATAAGGAGGTTGTTCACTTTGAGATCACTGATTATAGCATTGATATGTGTGGGATTGCTGGCCTATAGCGTGCCGGTGCTGGCAGGCCCTCTGACCGGTGCTCCGGCGATCAAGTTCGAAATCGAAGCGGCTGCTCCCGGCGAAGCTGCACCGGGAACCTGGGCTGTCGGGCTCGGTTTCACGACGTTCCAGTTCAAGTACCAGCAGACCGTCGGCGGCACCACGTATGGCGACGAGTGGTCGCAGTCTGGCGCTATCATCAGTGCCGAGTACAGCAAGCCGCTTGCCAACGATCGAAACGTGGCGTTTGGCGGATGGATTGCGCCGCTCGCAGCTAATGACAACGCGGAGAAGGCCACGGTAGGGGAAATCCACCTGCGTTACGGAATCAACCCGAATTGGGGCCTAGAGATCGGCCAGCTCTTGTTCGACGCCGACCAGATTGGAAAAACCCTGCTTCACGCGGTCTACCAGAGAGAGTCGGCCAGCGAAAAGCCGGTGAAGTTCCAGGCGGGTTTGGGCCTGTTGACCGGAACGGACGTCGACTTCGGCGGGGTGAACATCGGCAAGTTCAAGACCGGGTTCTCCGCCTTTGCGAACATATCGTATCCGTTTTCCGAGGCCATCAACGGGTATCTTTCACTCTGGCTGCTGTCCCAGAAGTTTCAGTGGAACTCGGCGGCTCTCGGGGTCTCCATTCCGGACCTTACAAGCACGACCCTGCAGTTCTCTCTGGGCGTTAGCCACGACTTCTAGTCGGAGTTGCTTCTCGGACGGGGATCGGCGACCCGGTCCCCGTCGTTTTTGTGTACGCTTGCAGCTTTGCTAATCCGACAATATGAATGTTTGGCGTTCGTCTATAGCTAATAAGCAGTGCGTAAAGAGTGCTTGGGTTGGACCGCGGCAGACAGGTAATTCCAACCGTTGCGACGAAACTTGTTGTCAGGACCGGCGAACTCTGCGCTTGGTATTTTGCTGACCCCACGAGATATAGGAGGCCGGAAGATGAAGTATATCGGGGTTTGGGCTCTTGCCGTACTTATTGCTGCTTTCGGGAAGTGCGCGGTGGCGCAGCAGTCAGATGTTGAGATCACGGTTACTGCTGAGGGCCAGGCGGCTGTCATCAATGGCGATGTAGGCAGGGCTGAGGACGAGGCCCTGACTGTAGCTAAGCGGAACGCCGTCGAGGCAGGCATCGGAGTGTTCGTCAAGTCCGAGTCGCTCGGCAGGAACTTCGACCTGGTAGAGCAGACAATTCTCACAAGGTCGGAGGGCTATGTATCCTGGTGGGAGATTATCCCCGGCTCGCGCAAGATCCAGGACCTTGAAGGCAGCAAGATGCTCACGATCAAGATCAAGGCAAAGGTCAAGGCCGTTACCCTGGTCAACGCGCTCAGCGATATTGAGGCCATTTACGAGTCGATACAGCGGCCTAAGGTTATGGTTCTGATGAACGAGCGGAATATCGGTCAGAAGCCCGAAGACCTCCCGGTTAGCGCGCTCGCCATAATGCGGGTGCTGCAGGAGAAAAAATTCGACGTAGTCGATCCTGAGATTATCAAGCGTTTGATAGCCAAGGAGTCGGCGCGGGCCATTATCGAGCGGGGTGATCCTCAGGCCGCAGCGATGCTTGCTATGCAGGAGGGAGCCGAGATTTTGGTCCTGGGCAGTGCAAAGGCTTCAGAGCAGAAGATAGAAGAGCTGGGAGACACGGTCAAAGCTGCAAGTGCGATTCTGAGCGCGCGGATTGTCTACTCGGATACGGGTGACGTTCTCTACACCAGCAAGCAAATCAGCGGCCGCGGGGTCAGCACCAGTAGCCTGGAGGAAGCCGGCATAAAAGCTCTGGACGATGCGGGCGCGAAGCTCCTGAACTCCGACACGGAACGATTTGTCGCACAGGTGATCGCGCGCTGGGCTAATGAGGCGCAGAGCGGGCGCGTTTTCAAGGTCACAGCCGACAACGTCTCCTATAACGAGCTCAACGCGCTCAAGAAGGTAATATCGGAGTTTCGAGGACACATCGGTTGGGGAGGCAATTCGACCTACACCGGCAGGACGGGGACAATCTACGTCAAGTCCAGGCTTACTCCAGACCAGTTCCGCGAGAGGCTTGCGGAGAGCAAGGTCGCCGGCAAACGCGTCGAGATCACCAACGTCGCCGGCACAACTACCGTAATTCAGCTCAAGGGTGGGGTGGCCCCGTCAAAACCAGCGAAGAGCAGGAGATAACACGACCGTTTGAGTCTAGAATATTCCGCTCACACTCTCGTTCTCACTGCGTCGAGTATCTCTTTCGGGAGCAGGTCGGGCGTGATGAACTTCGCGTCCGGTTCGGCGAGGACGATGGCGCGCTCAAGGGTGTTCTCGAGCTCGCGGACATTGCCGGGCCACTTGTAGCGCGTGAATATTTCCAGGGTTTCGGCGCTCGCGTACTCGATCTTCTTGTTGTTCTCGGGCGCGTAGATGCCAATGAAATGCTCTACCAGTTCCGGGATGTCCTCGGTGCGTTCGCGGAGCGGAGGCATGTGCAAAGTGATTACCTGCAGCCGATAGAACAGGTCCTCGCGGAACTTTCCCTCTTCGACCAGCTTTTCCAGGTTCTGGTTCGTAGCGGTCACCATGCGTACGTCGACCTTGATGGTCTCCGTGCCGCCGACCCGCTCAAACTCGCGCTCCTGGAGCACGCGGAGCAGCATCATTTGGACGGTCGGTGGGATGTCGCCGATCTCGTCCAGGAATAGCGTGCCGTGGTTGGCCATCTCGAATCGGCCCTTCTTCTGGCTCACGGCCCCGGTGAACGAACCTTTCTCGTGCCCAAACAGCTCACTCTGAAGAAGTTGCTCCGACAGGGCCACGCACGCGACGGGCACGAACGGCTTGTCCGCGCGGACCGAGTTGAAGTGGAGCGCCCT
The DNA here is from genome assembly GCA_049969195.1 of Armatimonadota bacterium. GTDB lineage: Bacteria > Armatimonadota > UBA5829 > UBA5829 > UBA5829 > CALJES01. The sequence goes on along the minus strand of JBMFPI010000007.1, from coordinate 12,990 downwards.
CGCGACGCCCTCCTTGCCTGTCCCGCTCTCGCCGCGAATCAAAACGGACGCGCGGCTGTCTTTCACGCGGTCGATCATCTTGAAGACTTCGAGCATTGCCGGGCTCGATCCCACGAGCACGTCCGCCTTGCTTCTTCGACCCGGCGCGGATACCCTTCGTTGCGGCGAGACGCGCATTCCCGAAACACTTGTGTCGGGAGGGGCAGTTCGCGCCTGTTCATTGAGCTGCCTGCGCTCGAGGGCGTTGTGCACAAGCGGCTTGATCTCATCCAGGTCAAACGGCTTGCATATGTAATCAAGCGCGCCGAGTTTCATAGCCTCCACAGCGCTCTGAATCGTCCCGTGTGCGGTAATCATCAAAACGGAGATGTCCGGGTCCAGTTCCCTGGCCGCGGACAGCAGCTCGATGCCGTTGATATCAGGCATTATGAGGTCGGTTATCAGAACGTCGATTCCAGGGTTGGATTTGAGCAGTTCCAGGCCTTTTCTGCCGTTTTCTGCGGTAAGCACCGTGTGGCCGTCTTTCGCCAACACCGCTTCTAGCACACGCCGGATATTCGGCTCATCATCTACAACCAGAATCGTACCCGTCTTCTTGCTCATACACAGATATTACCACAGATGGGCTTGATTGCTGAAATGACAGAAGACCCAGGGACCAGTGCCGAGTGCCTAGCGGTTACGTCGGAAACGCAACCCACTTTGCTCACGCAGAGTGCGGCTGCCCGGAAGTCCGCCGCTCCAGAGTCGGGTCGAAGTGCGCGTCAATGTCGGTGCGGGTGGGCATCTTCGGGAGGATAATCTTGAACGTCGAGCCCTTGCCGACCTCGCTGGTGACTTCGATAGTGCCCCCGTGATTCTCAACGATCTTCCGGACCACAGAAAGCCCTAGGCCGGTTCCCTTGGTCTTCGTGGTGACAAACGGTTGGAAAATGCGGTCGATCTTATCGGGGGGGATGCCGATCCCCGTATCCGTCACGGATACCCAGACGCCGCCGGAAGCGGCAGGGCCCGTCTCCACGGTCAATACGCCACCGTCCGGCATGGCCTGCAAAGCGTTGATGAATATGTTCTTGAGGACCTGCTCGAGTTGTTCCGGATCAGCCTGTACTGTTGGCAGCGCCTCGTATAGCAACTCCTTGACGACTACGTTACTATCCGTTATGTGGACGCTCATGAGCTGCAGCGTCTTCTCCACCAGCTTGTTCAACGAAACCGGCTTTAGCTCCAGCCGAACCGGCCGCGCGAAATCCAGGAATTCAGTGGTCAGCTTGTTGAGACCGTTTACCTCCTCGACTATGATGGACAGGAACTCAACTATCGAGCTGTGGTCCTCGTACTCTTTCTGCAAGAACTGTGCGGCGCCTTTGATCGAGCTCAGCGGGTTCCTCAATTCGTGAGCTATGCTTGCGGCAAGCTGACCGATTGCAGCCAGCTCGCCCATCCGCCGGAACTCCTCCTCCATCCTGATTTCGCGGCTGATGTCCTCGAATATCAGCACCAGCCCGAGCTGCTCGCCTGCGCTGTTCTGAAGAAGCGAGATGCTCATATTGATGAACACGTCGGGCCTGTTGCGCGGATGGAACCGCAGCTTGTAGCCCTGATAGGTCTCGCCGGTTTCGAAGACGCCCTCGATTGCTGTTCTGATTAACTCCCTGTCCGGCTCGGTGATCGGCAGCCTGCCCAGAACCTGCTCGTAATCAAGTCCGACAACCCTCTCAGCCTTGAGTCCGACAATTCTCTCAGCGGACCTGTTCCACGTCAGAACTACACCGTCGGAGTCGAGTGTCGCAACGCCTGCTGCGATACTGGAAAGGATGTTGTCCGTGTAGGTTGTCAGCGCGCTGAGCGCTTCAAGCTCCTTGTAGATCGCCGCCCCCTGGCTGGCTATGATCGAGAGCACCCGCACCTCGTCCTCGGAATATTGGTTTGGGCTCTCGCTGTGGACGCTGAGCACGCCGACAACTTCGTCCTGGACAATCAGCGGGATCGACATAAGGGACCTGACGTGCGAGCGGCGCCTTGCAACCTCTGCAAACCTGGGGTCCCGGGTGATGTCGGGGGAGACGAGCGCCTTGCGTTCCCTGATCGCCCAGCTAATTACGCTTGGTCCGTCAAGTATTTCCTCCGGTGGTGTCGGCCTGGCCTCGCCGCGGAACCTGCAGGCCCTCACGGCCGCTACTCCGCGCTCGTGGTCAACGGCATAGATGAACGACTCATCGAAATCCACCATTCCCGCAACCATTGCCAGTATCGAGTCCAAGGCGTCTTCCAGAGTCGCGGCCGAGCTTATTTGCCTGGAGAACTCGTAGAGAGCCGTTAGCTCGAGCACCCTCTGGCGCATCTTCTGCTCGTAGGCAATCGCATTTCTGAGGACGTTGGCCGCGTGTGAAGTGAGGATCGATATGAGTTTGACTTCGGCTCCCTGGAAGGCTTCGGCACGGCGGCGGTAGAGGGCGAGCACGCCAACGGTCGCGTTTTCGGCGATCAGCGGGGCAAGCAGCAGATTGGACCTCGCCGGAGCCAGGGCGCGCAGAAGTTCGGCGTTCTCGCCGGACGCAACCTGCGGGTCATCCGTTTCCAGGACCACCGGGCCGCGAAGCTCGCGCACGAAGTTTACGGATCGCTCCAGGAAGGCGACTCGGTCGACCTGTTCGGCTGTCCGAACCATTCCGCCGGAGGCCCCGACAAGTCTCATCTGGCCACGTTTGTTGTCAAGGAGAAGCAAGCCCGCGCCATCGCATCGCAGTGCGCGTGAGGCCGTCGAGACGAGCACCTCGGCCGCATTTTCGACACCGTAGGCAGCGCTGATCGCCCGGCTGTGTTCGTAGAGGGCGTTCAGCTCCGCATACTTCTGCTCCATAGCCTCATAGAGCCGCGCGTTCTCGACGGCGATCCCTGCCTGGCTCACAAAAGTCGACAGGAGTTCGACGTGGCGCTGCTCTATCGGACGGCCTCTGATGCAGTTATCCACGACCACGACCCCGATGCAGGAGTCGCGGACAAGGATAGGGGCAGCGAGGAATTCAACCGGTCCCTTCGCCGCGTCCACGCGAACGGGATGACAAGGAGAACTCCCTGGCTGGGTGGGTGATTCGCGACAGAAGATCGGTATTTGCTCTTTTGCTGCAAGCCCGATCACGCCCTCGCCGGGCTTGATGCGGTCAATCAGGACATCATCCTTCCGGTAACCCTTGCGCGCCCCTGCAACCAACTCGTTAGTGCGCGTGTCCAGCAAGTAAAGACAACATCGATCAAACCCGACTACGCCGGTAATGCTTTCTACAATCTGCTGGAGCACCAGCTCGTAGTCGAGAGTCGAGTTGATGGCGTGGAGGACCCCGGAAATGGTGGCCATCTCCTGCACTTTCTGCTGGAGCCTGGCGTATAGTTGAGCGTTGGTCAGTGCCAGGGCCGCGTGTGTTGCGAACACGCAGAAGAGCTTCAGATCGCTCGGCGTAAACGGCGGATTGGGCACATGCCGGCGGATCGACAGTACCCCACGAACGACGCCGTTCTCGTCCCTGAGGGGCACGCACATGGACCCGCTGACTCCACTCCTGGCGCTTACCTTATTGCTGAACCGCGGGTCCGCGGCAACATCGTCGATTAGCACTGGTTCGCCGGTGGCGGCTACCCGGCCGGCGATTCCCTCGCCAAAGGCAATTCGGGTGCCCTTGACGATGTCATCATCTAGGCCGTAGCTGGCCGCGATCACTAGAGCGCCGTCGTGTTCGTCTGCCAGCATCAGCGAGCACGTCTGCGCCTCCATCAAAGCCGCGGCCTTTGCGACAATCAAGTCCAGAACCGGCGCCGGGTCGGTGGCGTCGACAGCCTGACCGATCTCATAGATCGCCGCGATCTCTTCCATGCGGCGGTTGGAGAGCTGGTTCGAGGCGTCCAGCGCCTGGGAGAGTCGTTCGTTTCGGACCAGCAGCGACAGGTAGGCAGCCGCGGCTTCAAGCAGCCACGAGTCAGAGGCTCCGTCCGGCGCTCCCTGTCCGACCAATGCCGCGTGGCAGCCCTCCATACCCTCCAAAGGCACGACGAAACGGCCGCTTGACAGCTTGACCTTGCCCTCGGCAGGCGCGTCCAAAGCGTCCTGTTCTGCTAGCCGAACGTCGGGGTCGAAGCCGTCTGCGGACGACAGCCAGATTCTGGGTTGGTCGGATCCGGGCATCGCTGCTACGACGCACAGGGCCCCGATGTCAAGCGCCTCGCGCGCAGCGTTGAGGACCTGTTCCAGACACTCCGAAGCCGAGCCGCCGGAAGCGGCTGCCTGCGCGATTCGGCTCAGAACAGAACCACTGGTTTGCGGGGCTGGCATTGGCGGATTGCACCTCGGCGTTTGTTCATCGGCATTATAGCATGATCGTCCGTCCGGGTCGGATTTCAAACGCCCTCCGGCTGACACACTAGGTTTTTCCACGTCGCAAGCCCGTCTGAATCACGAGGTCATTGCGATAGAACGCAAACCCGGAGGTTTCGGCGATTCGGCATTCCTCAACTGTACTATAGAATCGCCGAAAACGCGCCGGTCGCAACGGGCTCCTGAATCACAGGTCCGCTGCCGCCCCGAGCTCTTTTCCCTCGGGACTCACACGGATCGCGCCGAACTGAACGACGCGAACCGGCGACACCGTCTTGATCGGCGACAGAACAAACATAAAACGCTCCCGAAAGTCAATCGCCTGAATTAAGCCAACGTCGAGAGTCCGCCCAGTCTCGTCCGCCAGCCCGACGAGCAGGTTTGTGAACGCGTCGCCGCTTACAATGGTTATCGCCGTGGTGTTGAAGTGCTCTTCCAGCAAGCGCATCGCGGCTCCCGCGCACGCCCGTTCCGAGATTGCGAAGATACCACGTCCGGTGACCTCAGCGTGCAGTATCCGGCACTTGAGTGTCTCCTCGATGAACTTCTGATACTGCCACTTCATTGGTCTGCCGGTGCCGAACCAGGTGTTCCAAGTGCATATGCTGTCCAGGCGTATGATGTGACCGGGGCAATCGTGAAAATGTTTGTAGAACTTGAGCTGCCGTCGGGCCGTGCGAAACTCCAGTGGCTTTCGCCGCGCAAGCTGTGACGAGCTGACTCTCAGTATCTTGATCGGTTCAAGCTTCGAAAACGGTGCGAGCAAACCTTCTATTTCGTGCTTGCGCTGAACCCCTACCAAATACCGCGGCCGCACCAGTTCGGTCTTGTACGTCTTGAGCCTACGTCCTATTCCCCCGTCCACCAGCCCGGTCGTGTCGATGACTACAAGCCTGGCGCCCATCTCGAGCGCCGCATCTACCATCTTCTTCGTTCCTACGACGCATTCGATCAGATGCCGGACGGGACTAGTGGCCCCGACGAAATAAATCCGCTTCGCCGGGATCTCAGAGAGTGTTTCGATACAGTTTTCGACGAGTCCCATCCCGATGGTCCCGGGTGCCCCGATTTCGGACTGCCCGACGTCTGCGTCTACGACCGCTGTCGGGAGGCCGGCCTCGACGCCTGCATTGGCCAATTGCACGCAGAAGTTGGTCTTACCGGCGTCGACGCCGCCGATGACCATCGCGACCCCAGGCGATGCAACGATTTCGGCTATCGCCGGTTGCCATTCGGGAGTGATCTCCACCGCTTGCCGGACCTCGGATTTCGAGTAATGACCTTAAACTCTTGCCTGCGAAGGAACCAAATTCCTGCCTGTAGCAGTCTTGCAAGTGACGGATGCAACCAGCGCCGAGCCGCCGAAGTGGCGCCTGGAGGTGATCAATAGTGTTCCGCACTTTGCTGTGGGTGACGTTTCTTCTGATCGCTGCTGCCTACGGAATTTACGCTGTGGCGACCCTGGACCGCCGCGCCGATGAGGTTCGAATCAGGTCCTTGATCGCTGACACAGCCAGGGCCGTTCAGAAGCGGGATCTGGGCGGGACAATTGCCTGCCTGTCGCGCCATTACTCGGACGATCGGGGCTTCAACTACGACAGGCTCCGCATGCTGGCCGCTCAGGCGTTGCGCACAGAGTTCGAGTATTCCGTGTCGGCGGAGGTGGACTCCTTGCAGATCCGCGGGGACTCCGCGACTGTCGGCGTCCGTGCGGCTGTTAAGGGCATTGGCGGGGATTTTCTCTACCTGCGTAACCTCACCCTCCATTTGCGCAAAGAGCTCACCAGGCATATGGGGATCGTTCCAACTAAGGTCTGGCGGGTTGTTAAGGTGGACAACCTGGGACTCGACATAGAATAAGGCCGGGGCAGTGCGGACTGTCCGCAGCCTCACGAACTCACAAACCCGGCGTTTGTGATCTGTCGGCCTCTGCGCGTCCAATGACCAGGATCCCGGCTACGACGAGTATCGCTCCGACCGCGAGCGCGGGGCTCAACTGTTCTCGCAGAAAAACGCGCGCCGTCACGATGGTGAATATGGGCAGCAGACAGGTTATCACCGCGGCGGTGGACGCGTCCAGCAGCTCGAATCCCTTTCCGATCATCACGTAGGCAAGGGCGGTGCCGAATACAGACACGATGACCAGGGCAGCTACTACGTCGGCGGTAAACGGTCCGTGTACGTCGAACCCAGCTATGGCCACGGGAAGCGTTAACACCGCCGCCAGCGCGAAGATGTAAACCAGGCTCGACGAAACGCCGAACCCGCGGTCGGCAAGTATTTTTTGGGCGATCGCGTAGACAGCCCAAAGCGGGGCGGCAATCAGTATGAGCATATTGCCGAAGAAGTTCTCGGAAGCCAGCAGCGCGGCGGCGCTCTCCCCATTCCACAGCGCTAGGGACACTCCAGCGAACGTGATCAGCATTCCGATAACCTTTGCCACCGTCATTTGCTCCTTGAGCCAGAAGTAACTCAGAATCACGACCGAGACTACTTCAAATTGCACCACCACATTGCCGGCGGATGCGGTCGTGCTATGGATTCCGCGGATATACATCACGTAATTGCCGCCGATTCCAAGTGCTGCAAGCACGATCATTCCTGCATCACGTCGTGTGAGGCTGAGCCTAACCCGCCTCAGGCGCTGGCAGGCGAACAGGACTGCTGCACCCACTCCAAACCTGCTCCAGCAGATGGTGTACGAATCCAGCGCCTTCAACGCGAACTTGACGCAGATGGGAATTGTGCTCCATAATAGCGTTGCCGCAACAACGTAACCCCCACCTGCCAGGATTCGGCTCAATGGTGCAGGGCAGTTGGGGCGGGGTGGGCGAAGGTGACGAGGTGGTTTCTTCATAGAGACCCTCGATGTCGCGCGGCGCAGGAGCGCAGCCTGTCAACGACGATATAGTCTACTGTTACGCCTCCAACCCAGGGGGAATTTGTGCCGGGGATACAGTGTGCATCCGAACCGCCTGTGGCAAGTAGCCCGTGTTGTTCGGCGAACCGCTCATAGAACCGCGTCGCGGCCGCTCCGTGATCCGGGTGATAGACCTCGATCGCGGCCAGCCCATGCCGCATCAGATCGAGTATTAACCCGTCGCACTTGAGCTTGCCGACGTGGGCACAACAAGGCACTCCTTCTGCCTCCTGGACTATCCTGATTGCCTCTACGGGCGTTACCTTGACCCGCGGCACATAGGCCGGTGCCCCGACCTGCAGATACTTGCCGAATGCCGCGTCAATCGAGGATGCCGCGTCAATTTCACAGATCGCTCGCGCAACGTGAGGCCGACCGACTGCTCCGCCTTGCGCGATCTCCTCTACGCGCGCAAAATCTACCGGTACGCCGATGGCATTCAGTCTTTCGACCATGAGGCGCCCGCGCTCTCGCCGGCTCTCTTTGAGCACGCGCATTCGCTCCACCAGTCCCGGATGACGGTGGTCGACAAAGTAGCCGAGTATGTGGACTTCCGTATGGTCTTCCACCGCGCTTATCTCAATCGCCGGCACGACCTCTATTCCGAAGCGTTTTCCCGCTTCCAGGGCCTCGGCTATGCCGTCGACGGTGTCGTGATCGGCGATACCAACTGCCGCGAGGCCGGCCGCGGACGCGGCCTCGACCATTTGCGTTGGGGTAAGTGCTCCGTCGGAGGCAGTAGTATGAACGTGCAGGTCGGCTCGTCGCTGCATAACGAGGAACACTTACTCAACGCCCGTCCTACGTCCTGCCGCGGCGGATAGATGGCACTTATTGGGATAGAAGGCAAATCCGCCAGTTTCGGCGATTCGAAACTTCTCAACTGAGCAGGGGAATCTCCCAAAACGCGCCGAGACAGTTCAGTACCGCAGGAATCACGTCATGCTGAACTTGTTTCGGCATCTAGGCGGTGAAGGGATGGATCCCGAATCGGGTTCAGGATGACTGGATCCCGGGTGTGTGCGTTCACAAAACTGAACTGATAGTAACCGAGGGACAGCGCGCTCTTGCGGGACAAGCAGTCTTAGCGGAGCGAAGAGTGTCGGCCTCGTGTGGAGATCTTTCACCGCGCTCAAGATGACGTCTCCGAAATAGTCTCAACGCGCCTATCCTGGTAACCTGCAGGAAGACGGCCCGAATTTGAATAACACCGCCTTTGTGATACTGAGCCTCAGATTTGCGTGTGTGCTTGTCGCCGCAGCCGTCCTCGTCGGCTTATCGGGTCGACTTGCTCCGCTTGCCGGTGTGGGGATGGTCACAATCGGCTTCGGCGTTGTGCTTGTGATTCTGGATTGGCGCCGGCTCGCCGGTCAGCGCCTCGAGGTGACTCGTTCCTGCGACGAAAAACTCTCTCTGGGCGCACGGAACGTTGTGCGCCTGTCGGTGCACAATCCGAACCACACCCGGATATCCGGCAGGATCCGGGACGAGTACCCGGAGGGATTCCGTGTTGACCGGAACGAGCTGCCTCTTGACCTGCCGCCCAGATCGGGTCAGGACCTGACATATCGTGTGATACCCGCCGGACGCGGTGACTACGAATTCGGCGACATCTATGTCCGCGTCGACGGCCCCTTCGGCTTTGTTACCCGCCAGATCAGATTTCCGGCAAGAAGCAAGGTCAAGGTATACCCGAATCTCTTGGACATCCGCCGATACGAGATCGGCGCCAGGCGTGAACGTCCTCTTGGACCCGGCCACAGGAGGATTCGCATCCGCGGACGAGGCACCGACTTCGAGTCGCTGCGCGACTACGTTCCGGACGACGAGTTCCGCTCTATAGACTGGAAAGCCACCGCGCGCAGGGGCAAGTTGACCACACGACAGTATCAGGAAGAGAGGTCTCAAAACGTCGTTATCGCCCTCGACTGCGGCCGCGTGATGGGCTCTGTTGTCCCCGTTCGGGTCGGAGAAAGCGGGGAGGCGATAGATCTTACCCGTCTTGATCATTGCATCAACGCTGCGGTGATGCTTGGACATGTAGTGGCGCGAAAGGGCGACAGGGTCGCGCTGATGGCGTTTGCCGAAGACGTACTGGCATATCTGCCGCCGAAGGCCGGCAGATCGCAGGTACTGAACGTCCTGAGACTAACTTACAACCTCAAAGAGGCCTCAGGGGACTCGGACTACGGCCGGGCAGCGCGGTTTATGGTCCGCAAGTGGTCCCGCCGCAGCCTCATCGTCCTCTTCACCGACCTTGTCGACCCCGATTCATCGAAGGCCTTGATAACTCAGATCGCCGGGCTGGCCAGAAAGCACCTGTGTTTGATCGTGGCAATGTCGGACCCGGAGGTTCTCGCCGCCGCGCGCGGCCCGTTCGAGTCACCGGAGCAGGCTTTTCGCGCTGCCGCCGCGCGACAGGTTCTGTATGCCCGCAGGCAAGCCGCCGCGAGCATCACCCGGCACGGGGCGATAGTTCTGGATTTGCCTGCTGATCGACTGACGGCGTCGGTGGTCGAACAGTATCTGGACATAAAGGCGCTGGGGCTGCTGTAGGTTACGCCTCGCGTCCGGCAAATCCGAGATAAAGGACCAACCCGATCGCGGTAATGGCCGCGAACGCGAGCTTTGCGAATGCAGGAATTGGTGCCGGCGTGACAAAACCTTCAATAATGGCGGCCGCAGCGAACATAGGCACCGCGCCGGCAAAGAGAGTCAGCGCCTTGCCCGCGGCGAGGCGGACGGCGTCGGCGCGGCGCAAGTTCCCTGGAGCGATGAGCGCAGCGCCCATCATCAGCCCACCGCCTCCGCACGCGAATATCGCCGTAAGCTCGATGAAGCCGTGCGGCAGCAGCAGTGATAGCAGCACCACTGGTTGCGATGCCGTAGCCAGGATTATCAATATGCCGCCGATAATCAGGCCATTCTTGAAAAGCGTGAACACAGTCAGCGCACCGAATGTGATCCCTCCCGCGAACGCGATTATGCCCTCACGGATGTTGTTGGTCATAATGAAGCTCGATATGCTGGCGGGATCGGGAGCCCTGAAGCGCATTTCGGTCTCACTGGGCGTATTCTCAGGCGGTGAGGCGTGGCCGCGAACCGAGAGTCGCTCCGGGAGGAGGGCCGCGCGCGCTTCGGGGATGGTGTAGAGCAGGCCCGCGGCGGTTGCCCAGCCGATGATGAAGATGAGTACGGCGGCAAATATATACCGCCAGCTTCGACGAAATGCAGCGGGATAATCTCGCAACAAGAAAGAAAACAGGGCTCTGGCCCGTGGGGAATCCGAGGCATAGAGCGCGCCGTGGGCGCGGCCGGCCAGGTTGTTGAGGTACGCTATGAGGTCTTCGCTGGCGCCCTGAGTGCGCGCGAACGCAAGATCCGACACGAGTGCCTGATAACCGGAGCCGAGTGATTCGATCTGGCGGCGCGAGAGCGACCTGACTCCGCGCACGCGCAGTCGGTCAAGCGTTGCGGAAAGCTCATCCCAGGCGGATTTTCTCGATTCGACAAACGATCGCTCGTCCACTGAGAAGATTATAGCACGGCCGAATTCACCGAGAAATCGTGTGATGGAAGAGTTCCGTTCCATGGGAATCACGTCGTGCTGAACTTGTTTCAGCATCTAGGCGGGGAATGGATGGATCTCGAATCGAGTTCGAGATGACGAGGTTTCGGACCCTTGCATTGCAAGACTGAACCGATGCCGTGCGCTGAGATTAGGGCGTTGCGACATAACGCGAACCCGCTGTCTTTGGCGATTGGGCGTTCCTCAGCCAAGCGGGAGAAGTCCTAAGAACGCGCCTAAGGCAACAGCCTGAGATCAAGGTCTACTAGACAGACGCGGGATCCGATGCCAAGGCAGATAACCATAACAACGCCCGAAAACGTGGCAATCGAATACGAGCTTGCGGGGCTTGGTACGCGCGGGGGCGCGGCTGTTCTTGACCTGGCAATCCAGGGTGTACTGGTCTCGGCCGTCGCTGCGACACGGTTCTTCCTTGCGCCGCGCGGACAGTGGCCCGGAGCAACCTGGCCGACGGCGCTTCTGGGGATCGTGCTTTTCGTCATAGTCTACGGCTATTACGTCTACTTCGAAACCGTATGGAACGGTCAGACTCCCGGTAAACGATGGGCCAAGCTGAGGACGGTGCAGGAGGGAGGCCGGCCAGTCGATTTTGCGTGTGCGGCGCTCAGAAACCTAGTGCGGGTGGTGGATTTTCTACCGGTGATGTACGGCCTTGGAGCGCTCGTGACAATGGCAAGCCCACGCAATAAGAGGCTCGGCGATTATGCCGCTGGCACGCTCGTGGTCAAGGAGCGCAGAGTGAGCCCAGGCGAAAGTGCACCGCGCATTGAAAGGCTGCACAGCCCGGGTCTGGTCAGAAACATCGAACTTGTGACTCCGGAGGAGTTCGCTGCAGCGAAAAGGTTCGTCGAAAGAAAGGCGGAGTTGCGTCCCGAGGTTCGGGAGGAGCTCGCCCGCAAGATCGCTCAGCCACTTGCAGAAAGATTGGCTGCTCTGCCCGAGGGGTCTTTTACCTGGTCGGCCTTTCTCGATGAGCTTGTGGCAAGGTGTATTGAGGAAAGAGGGATGCGATGATATTGCGGTCGTTGCGACGGAACGCCACCCGGGCATTGTCGGCGATTCGACGGTCCTCTGCTAAGCGGGAGAATCGCCGAAAACGTTTCCTGTCGCTACAACCTGATGATATCAGGCGCGCACGGTTTGAAAGGCTCGACGTAGCGAGTTAGGGACGTAACCGGACTGCGCGCAGAAAACAGGGTCAGGCGGTGACTTGATGGACAGGTTGATTGAAATCGAAATAGAGCCGTGGTACATGCACGAGCTGGCCACCAGCCGTGGCGACGAAGATACACGCTCCGAAGTTGTTCTGGTCTTGCTACGTCCGCGCGGCAAGGTGCTCGCAATTAGTAAAGCTTTCTACCCGCCGGGCACGTTCAGATTGCCTACGGGAGGAATCAGGCCAGGGGAGACGCCTCAGGAGGCCTTCTTGCGGGAGGTGGACGAGGAAACAGGCCTTTCATCGGAGCCAATCCGCACGATCGATACCATGGTCCTGAGGTGCAAATCCGGTTCGGAATCCCTGGACATCACCAGTTACGTGATCCTCGGCTCGCCGACGTCGGCGCCTCCGGAGCCGAACGATCTGCAGGAGAAGATCACCGGCTACGAAGAGATTGATCCGGCCGGCCTTCGCGAGGTTGGCGAGCGACTGAGCAATCTTCAGGGCCGCTGGCGAAGCTGGGGCCTGTTTCGTGCGCCGGCCCATTTTGTAGTTGCCGATTTTCTGCTGCGGGAGGCATCGGGTGACGAGACCTGATCGGACGCGGGCCGAGGTGATCGCCGTATATCTCGTGCGACACGGGGAGTCGGCTTACAACTCCGAGGGGCGAATTCAGGGCCAGCACGATCCGCCGCTTACCGAGCTTGGCTTGCGGCAGGCTGAACTGGTCGCTGGGCGGCTGGCGGAGGAGAAATTCGACGCCGTCTATTCCAGCGATCTCGTGCGAGCGCGCGCAACGGCAGAGGTGATCGCAGCGGGGCTGGGCTTGTCTTGCGAAACAACCCCCCTGCTACGCGAGGCAAGGTTGGGGGTGATCGAAGGTCTTACCAGGGCTGAGGTCGAGTCGAAGTATCAATCGAGCCTGCACAAGTGGCGCGTGGAGCCTTTGGCGG
>JBMFPI010000006.1:0-25195 GCA_049969195.1 Armatimonadota bacterium | reverse complement strand
GCGCCGTAGGCAAGATACACGCGAGATGGACCCACACCGCTCAACATCTCGGCGACCTCCCGTCGGGATTCACTGCCGACTCCATCGAGGCGCTTACGGCGACGACCACCCGCAGCACATCCGCAAACAGATTCGCGTCGAAGCCGGACCGGACATCGATCGTCGCCGAGCCGACGCGCACGCTCACCTGCGACCCAACCGAGTCCGGCAATTGCCCGTTCCTGGAGTCGATCGCGCTCGCGTCCTCGACTATCTCCAACCGAGCCCAAGTCGAGCCCTCAGGTTCCGAATGTTCAGGCGCAACCAACCCATCCTCGATCTTGCCCAGCCAGTAATGCAGCTGGTTCCTGGTCACTCCGTGATTCTCGCACCACTCCCGCACCGGCAGTTCGCTCGCGCGATAGTCCGCCACCAGATCCCGCCACAGCCTCCGCCGCTTCGCGTTCGTCATCACATACCCTCCACGCACTCAGCAATGGAGACAGTATGAACCAGCAGCAAACACCTCGCAAGGTGCGGATGGTTTGACGGTACGCGTTTTCGGCGATTTGACGCCTGTGAACCAAGCGGGAGAATCGCCGAGAACACGCCTATTATCGCGAAAGTGTGCGGACAGGGGATAGGTTCGACGCCTCAGGTGCGTGGGTTGGTGGGCTATTGCGGAGGGTTCTCGGCCACGGCGTTCGAGACCGAATCGGCCTCCGCAGCCGCCCTTATGTTTTCAGCCTTGATTTGTTCCAGTAGTTCCTTGCGATGAACAGGGATAGATTTTGGCGCCTCGATCCCGAGCCGGACCTGGTCGCCGCGAACTTCGATGATGAGCACTTCGATGTTATCGTTTATGACGATCGATTGTCCGACCTTCCTGGCTAGCACGAGCATGGTAAGTGCTTCCTTTCGCTCGTCACTGGGTTCAGGCGGCTTTGGCCGCTGTAGCGTCATGCTCAGACTGCTGAGTGTTCCCTTGTTTTCTTCTTACCACAAGCGGATGGTTCACTGAATATCGATTATCCTGCAGAACCACCTGCATCGCGATAAGTTCCTTTGAGTTTACCACTATGGGAGCGGCCAGGTTCGCTGTGATCTCTTTCCCCCCGTTGCTGACGCTGATGATCGTCAGCACCGACGCGTCCTCGGGCCTTTTCAGGCGCAGGGCCCGGGCGTCGGCATCGGACAACTCGACGTCGTAGTCGATCATAAATTCAGACGGATCGGCGACTATGAACGCTAATGCGGGGTCATCAAGGGATTGAAGCCAGCGGAAGCGAGCCTCGGGTCGATGCTGGATCAGGCAGTAGTTGGTGTGTTTCTCAAACCCGATTGGCCCTTTGGCCATCTTGATTATCGATGAATCGTCGACCTCCATCAATCCGAATCTGGTCGTAGCTACCTTCATCCCAGGCTCCTTGTCTGTTTCGTGATGTTTACGGCAGCCGGCGAACGCCCCGGCGTGTCGGTCAAGCGAGTCGAGGCAACTCGACGTCTATAATTATCGGCAAACCCTATGTCGTTACTTATGGCGGTTCGCAGACACGGTAAAAGGCGCGACTTGTTTTCTGAGTAACCCGCACGGTTGAACCGACGCGTGGCGCGCACTCCGGGCGCACATTCCATTGCTTTGTCAATAATATGCAATATTCCTCCTGCTGCTGTAAAAGCCGCATTCGTCCTGGTGACAGTTCTGGTCCCTGGGAATCACGTCATGCTGAACTTGTTTCAGCATCTAGCTGTCGCTGGGATCGATGCTGAATCGAGTTCAGGATGACGGGCCCTGCGTACTTTTGCGCCCGCAAAACTGAGCTGATACTCGTGGTTCGACGGCATTGACCGTGCCGGTTACCAGTGGTATACTAATTCTGTAACCTGCGCCTGTAGCTCAGTGGATTAGAGCATCTGACTTCGGATCAGAGGGTCGGGGGTTCGAGTCCCTCCAGGCGCGCCAATCGGTTGGCGGTCCGATATCATTCCCCGAGGGCCGCCTCGTACACCTGGCCGCTTCTCAGGATCGTCTCCTTACCCACCACCACGGCATCGATCTCGATTCCTTTCCGATTGCCGACGCGAATCGCAACTCTTGAGCAATCTACGCGAACGGAGAGAAGCTCCCCGCGCACCACGCAATTGAACTCGAGCGACTTCCAGTGGTCGGGCAGGCGCGGGTTAATCGAGAGACCGCGCTCAGAGAATCTGAACCCACCGAAGCCGAACACGGCTGCCATCCAAGCTCCGCCGGAGGCCGTTCCGTGTAGGCCTTCGGCGGTGTCTCGCCTTCCGGTCAGTTCTTCGTCGAGGTCCTCTCCCGCCGATATCAGAAACTGTTCGTAGGCATAGTCCATCTCCCCCATATCCTTTGCCATCAGCGAGTTAATGACAAAGCTCATCGAGCTGAAGTTCATGCTCTTGTCTTTGTAGAACTGCCAGTTAGCTCGACGCACGTCCTCGGGGAACTCCTCAGGCAGCATCGCCATGCCCATCACGACATCGGGCTGGTTAAGTGCCTGGTATGGAAACACCGTCACAAACCATGTCCGGCGGTTTTCCAGCAGATCGGGCGGTATCGGCTGGAGCTGATAGAAACCTTCGCACTGCTCGTAGAGCTTCGTGTCAGGATTGAAGAGGAAAGTAAGCCCTCGGGCAACCGCGCGCCAGCTCTCGGGCTCATCAGGCAACACGGCGAGTCGACGGGTGACCCGGTCGTAGTCGTCAGGCTTCTCGCGGCTAAGTGCGTCGAGGGTATCGGCGGCCCACTCGAGCGTCTTTCGAGCTAGTAGGTTGGTGTAGAAGTTGTCGGTACTCTCGCAGTGGCCTTCGTCCGGGCCAGCAACGTCGTCGAAGTGGTAGCTGCCGTCATTGCTGCGGCGCGCTCGTGAGGTGTAGAAGCGGGCGGATTCGACGAGGATGTCTATGCCTTTCTCAACCATGAACTGTTCGTCGCCCGTTGCGTGCAGGTACTGCATCAGACTGAAGGCGACGTCGCCGTCTATGTGGATGTTTGTATGTGTGAACCGCCACCATTTGCCAAGGCACTCTTCACCGTAAGGCCCGGCTTGCCATGCGAACTTGGCACCTTCATAGCCAAGGCTTTTTGCAATCTCGCGGGCGGGGACAAGGCCTTCCCATCTGTAGTTCAGGCAGTGGCGAGCGATCTCGGGGTACGTGAAGACATAGAAAGGCACTATGTAGAGGTTCGTATCGTAGAAAGTGTTTCCCTGATAGTACTCGCCCGTCAGCAATTTGCACGGGACGCTTAGCTTATCGGTGTGGCGCGGGGCCGCGCTCATGAGGTGGAATATGCAGAACCGGAGGTAGAGCTGAGCCAGGTCATCACCTTCGATGCGCACATCCACCAGATCCCACGTGCGGCGCCACCAGTCTGCCTGATCGGCCCTGATCCGATCGACGCCGGCGGGTGTCATTTCGCTCAACTCGCGGCAGACATCACATACCACCTGGTGCCTGGCATCCTCGGTTGATGCGAGAACGATGTACTTGTCCAACACGATCTCCTGCCCGCTGCGCCCCTCAGCCGATGCCTCTATGTAAACTCTTTCATCTTCGATGATGCCCTGCGCGTCGACGGGGCAGTTGAAAACGTTGGCCGTAGCCGCGGTGACGCCGATGCCGCGGGCAATCGTGCGGGCCTCTAGAAGACACGTGTTGCCGCGGACTTCGCGCCCGACAACCTGAAACTGCTTGTCCCTCTGTAGGTTCGAGACGACGCTTCCATCGATGCCGGTTCGATAAACGATTCTGCCGGAGTAGTTGAGTGGAGTCAGGGAATACCGCATCGCGGCCCTATGGACGTTGGTCATGTCGCAGAAACGTTCCATTCGGATTCGCGTCGTCCGGCCGTGAGAGTCCCGGTAGTCGTAAGCGTAGCTATAGATGCCGCTCCGGAGGTCGTATTCCTGCCTGAACCCGATCACCTCACCTCGGGTGAAGCTGATCTCTTCGCCTTCGACAAAGGCCCGCACAAAAAGCGGGTCAGGCAAGTTCGCTACGGATGGGCTGGGCGTCGCGTCGTCGAAGTACTCTGGGTCCAGATAGCGTCTTTCATGCTTAGTAGGGCGAATGAAGGCAACCATATCAGCGACATCGTACACGCCGTTGATAAAGGTGCTGGGCAGGGGACCCTGCCGGTACTCCAGCAGATTTCCCTTCAGCGAGAGGTAGCCGTTGGAGACAGTGAAAACACTGTTCGCAGAAGCTAGAGCACGCGGCGCCGTGTCAGTCTTTACAACGGTCCAATTCGCGTGGTTCATTTGCGTCATTCCTCCCGTAGAAGCAGGTTGTGACCGAGGATCAGTTCAGGCAAACCCCCGCGTATGACGCGGCTCGCCGCCCGGTAGTCCTGACCGCTCGTGTCGCGATTCGGCAGTGCGACTGCGCAGCCTACACCGGCTGCCCGCAGCGCGATGATACCGGGCTCCGTGTCCTCGATCCCAACGCAGCGACAGTAGTCGTGTTTGGGAATCGACATCTGATAGAGCGCGATGCTGTAGAGATCTCGGTGCGGCTTGAGCCTGGCCTCGCTCGAGTCTCCTGCGTTTACGAAGCCGTCGTACACGGCGGTATGGTCACCGAATAGCTCGATGAGTTTGCGTCTCTCTGACTTAGGTAACGGCCACTCTGCGACTTGCTCACGCATGACAGAGAAAACCTCTTTGACAACCGCGTGCGCCTCGTAGGCTATGGAAGCCGTCACAAGGGCGATCTTGGCCGGGCTGTGCTGGAAACGACGGCCGAGACTCGCTAGCCTTGCGCGGCCCTTACGCTCCGGGGGAAGCCAAACAGGATGCTTGTCGCTAGACCCGCAGACAAGCTCGTGATACAGATCGCCCGCACGCTCACCGAGCCATCCTTTGACCAGGGCCACAAACACGGCATAGCCCGGCATGGGTTCAATCAACCGTCTGCCTCCCTCACCGAGCAGTTCCCTGGAAAGCTCGTGTCCTCTGCCTGCCTCTACCTTGCGCAGTATAGAATGGTAGCGCATGTAATAGATGTCAAGCGCGGCGCTGACGATTTCGCTGAGCGTGCGGCACCTGAAACGCGCCCCATAGCGTCGAACGAAGGGCTCAACCCTGAACGGCAGGCTTTCCTCATCTACGTCGCCGCTACCGGCGAGCGCCAGAAACTGCGGATCCTCAAGCACGGCGCCGACCCCGCACATAATTGCAGTTGCGCGGACGTCGTCTCTTCGTCGAGGGTCCTCCATGTTGGCAAGCGTCCACAGGAGGGATTCGAAGAATGCGCTTCTGAGCGCATCGAGGCTCAGGTCGTCGCGATATCGTTCTACGAGAAACTCCGTGTGCCGAAAATTGCTGTTGCCAATTACATAAGGATAGTCTTTCTCAGGGTCGAGTCCGGGCCAATCTTCTCGCGCCATCCTGTCCGTGAAGCGCCGGACCATATACTCCAACGCGTGGAGCGCGAGCGGTTCGGTCGTAGTTGATGTGCCGTCCATGTCAACGGCGAAGGCCACAATCCAGTCGAGGTCCCCCTCAACGCGAGGCGCGAGAGGATACAGCTCCCAGGGAGAAAAGACGTAGTCCAGATTCCGGACTGCTGCAAACTCGGTTATGCCCAGCTCAGAGGCGTATGCTGTGACAGACTCGGCGGCTTCCGGAGGTGTGAGGTATCTGACGAGTTCGCTCATTCTCTTGGGCTTATGATATCAGGAAGAGCAAGGCCCATCAAGCACTCTCGCCTTTGGGCATCAGTTCAGCCTTGCGGGCGCAAAAGCACAGGACCCCGTCATCCTGAACTCGTTTCAGGGTCTATCCATTCGGCGCCTGGATGCGCAAACAAGTTCAGCACGACATGGTCCCCGTGCAACTGAACTGCCCTGCCTTGAGGTTGTTGCGGTAGAACGCAAACCGGTCGTTTTCGGCGACTCGATGCTCCTCAACTAAGCAGGAGAATCGCCGAAGACGCGCTTATCGGAGCAGCCCCGGTGCAGGAATCGCGCGGAGGCACAGCGAATGCATTGGAAATGACTCAGCAATCATCCTACCACGTTCACTCCCTCTTCTCGGACGGTCGGCAGACCATACTTGAGATTGTCCAGGGCGCGGTTGACCTCGGACTCAAGCGCATAGGGATATCGGATCACTTTGTCTACCCATCGTCGGGTCGTAAAGTGTGCTGGAGTATGGCTCTCGAAGACCTTGACACGTACTTTGAGCAGCTATCTCGGGCGAGGGAGACGTTTGGCGATGCTATCGACGTGCGGTTCGGTCTCGAGTGTGACTTTGAGCCCGACACGGCTGACTCGCTGGCCGATATTCTGCAGAGATATCCACTGGACTATGTGATAGGATCGATGCATTTCCTGGGGGACTTCCCCATTGATGACCGTAGGGAGCACTGGGACAGGCTGAGCCAGGAGGAACGTGATAACGTCATGCGTCGATACTGGAGGCGAATGGCAGACCTAGCCCGCAGCGGCCTGTTCGACTTCGTCGGCCACATTGATCTCTGCAAGAAGTTTGGGCACCAGCCCTCCGTCGACCTTTCGCCGGAGATAGACACCGCTCTCGAGGCAATCGCCGAATCCGGGATAGCGGTTGAGGTCAACACTTCGGGATTATTTATGCCGGTGCGGGAAGCCTACCCGTCCCCGGCCATACTTCGAAAATGCCGCGAGCGTGACGTTCCGGTGCTGATTACCGCGGACGCTCACAGTGTCGCAGACTTGACGAGAAGATTCGACGAGGGGATTCGGCTGGTACTCGAAGCCGGCTACTCGCATCTGGCGGAGTTCGAGCGGAGGTCGATGCGCTTCATCCCGCTAGCCGGTGTGTCCGAGTCGAGGACGTAAGCGGCTCAATCTGCGGCCGGACTTCAACTGGGCGATCGGAGTGTCTCGTAAGCGCAGGCTCCGGGTGAAATCTTCTTTTTGTCCGGGCTGTGTCGATCCGTGGATTTTGTGCTCGTTTCTTGCGTGTCTGAGCGGCGTCGAATCGCCGAAAACGTCGGGTTCGCGTTCTGTCGCAACAACCTCTTTCCTCTCAGAAACCCCTCGACAATACCCATATGTTGGGTTATACTACCTTTGCGCGAAGAAGCGCGTGAAAAGAGGGCACGGAGCAGGTGGCCGGGCTTCCTGAATGAGACCCTCAACTTATATGAGCCCAGCGCGGGGACGCTGGCGTGATCCGAAGCAGGAAATACTACACCAGCGTTCAGTCGTGCTGCGGCGAGTTCGTCACGGCAAGAAAGCGAGGGAAAAACGATGAAAGCAGCAAGCCTTGTTCTTGTCTTGTCCCTCATTGCTGTGCTGATGGCGATGGGGGGCGCAGGTGCTGACTACAAGGTAGTCACGCCCAGCAACTTGCAGGGGATGGTATTGGGCACGGTGAGCTCGGGGGTCGGGGCATTGACAGACCCGGTGCCGCCCCCTGGAGCTGCGCTGGGAACCGGAGGCTCCGGTGCGCTTTTCATGTCGCTGGGTGGCGAGGGCAGCTCAACCACCGGCGATTACTCGGGCCAGGTATGGTTCGGCACCAACGCATATGCTGGCGTGAAGTTGTCAGACCTGACGACTCTTTCGTATGAAATATGGTGTTCGAATTCCGGTATTTGGAACGTCGCCCAAGCCAAGTGGTCGCCACCACGGCAGCCGTGCACCCTTCGTTTGGTGATCGATACCAAAGACCCGCAGGATCCGACGCCCATACGCATGTTGATGTTTCGGCCGATCAAGTTAGTCGGCGCGGGTGAGCCCGGGTACGGGTTCGCCCCGTATCCCGAGGATTTTAACTATCTGAACCGATGGAAGACTTGTGACTGCCTTTACGGAGCCGAAGGCTGCTGGGCCGAGTTCACATACGGCGTGACCCCGTGCCTGTGGACGGGCCCCTGGTGCGGACCAGGCGGCGTGCTCGAGAAATACCCGGATGCGGTGATTGCCGTTCCCAACGTCCAGACCGGCGGCCAGTGGCCGCCCGCGTACCCAGTGGACACGCCTAATGGGTGTGGTCTGAGCCTGGAATGGGGCGCCGAGTCGAAGGGCAACGGAGACTGGCCGAATCAGCCCTGGAAAAACTGGTGGCGAGAGGCGTTCAATGCTGTAGGCTTTGCCGACTACCTCCAAGTTGGTGTCGGTTCGAACCTGGACATCTATGACTTCGAGGCCGACACCAAGAACAACCCGGTCGCAGCAAATGGGAAAGGCTTCCAGGAAGAGGCAGCCGAGTCTGGTTGTCGAAACTGGCCGTTCGTAGTCTATGGAAGGGCTGTAACCTGCAGTCTGCCCCGGTGGGACATCACCGGATGGAGTGCACAGGACCACTTCTGCCTCGAGGAAGGCAGCGGGCAGCAGTGCGAGGTCGTATGCCAGCAGCACTCGACGATACCAGTTGACGTCGGCAGTTACTACAGGGTTGTCGGCAGGGCTCTTCCACGGTACAGTTTGCAGAAGGGTGGGGATCCTGTACCGATGAGGATCCATACGGACGCCAACGTCTACCCGCCGCTTGTAACGGAGATCCTGGAGACACCCCAGTAGTGCATCGTTGACAGAATCCGGTTGCTCGAGCTACAGCGCCGGCTGGCGGAATCAAGCGGGCCGGCGCTTCACGTGCGTCATCGCGCGGTGTTCGTTTGACCCGGTCAGGGCGCGGGAAAACAGGAGAACCTTACCAGACACTTCAGTTTCGCAGGAATCATGTCATGCTGAACTTGTTTCAGCATCCAAGCGCCGCGAGGATAGATCCTGAATCAAGTTTAGGATGACGGAGTCCTGGACGTTCGCGCCTGCAAGACTGAACCGACACTACATTGCGTCCTGTACCGCCTACGGTCGCGAACCGGCTCGGAGCGGAGGTAGCTCGGGCTTCTGTTGAGCAAGGATTAATTGTTGTCGGTAATTCCGGGCCAGGCGTGCGGAGCGAGCGATATCTTGCGCTTGATGCGTGCAAGAGCGTTATCGACGGACTTCGTCTTGCATTGCAGCTCGCACGCTATCTCCCTGTAAGATTTGCCCACCTGGTAACCCGACAACACTCTCCATTCGAAATCGGAGAGGAGCCGCCGGAGCATGTCCTGCAGCCTGGTTTTGTCTTCCCGCTTCAGGACGAGTTCCTCGGGGTCTACGGCGTCGTCGGATACCAGAATGTCGGCCAGGTTCCACTCGGAGTCGCTATCGTCGGATGGATATTCAAGCGACACCGAGGTGTTCAGCGGGGTCTGCTTGCGGCGGGTGGCCGTCTTGATCGCGGTGATCACGTGTCGCTCGATGCAGATGCGCGCGAACGACAGGAATGATATGTCCTTCTCGGGCCGGTAGTCGACGATTGCCTGCCACAACCCGATCATGCCGATCTGCAGCAGGTCCTCTTTCTCAGCGCCCATCAGGAAGTACGACCGGACCTTTGTTCTGACCAGACTCCGATACTTGTATAGCAAATACTCGGCGGCCAGCTCGTCTCCGGACTGGGCGATCCTCACTATCTCCTGGTCGGTCAGGAGAGCGTAGTGCGATTGTGATAAAGCGCGCTCCTCCTGGAATTGCTCCTGCACAAGTTCACCTCTTCCTGGACCGGCTCAGCAACCCCGTCTCCTGCCGGAACACTGTGTCAGGTCCCTTTCCGGACCGGAGCATAATCATTCGTGTTCCACTTCGACAGCCAGCTTGGTCAACACCACGGCCGCAAGACCGGCCGCGAAGGCCATAACAGCCGTCAAGGCAACGGGCACCTCCGCGAGGACCTTGTCTCCGAACCGAATTCTCAAGGTCTTTGGGCGTCCTCCCGATACGACCTTCTGAATATCTTCGAGAAGCTCGATTGCAAGGTCCAGGGCGTCTACCGCTTTCGAAGCCGCTGTGGTAACTGCCTGCTTCCCAGCCTCCAGGCTCTCCTCCGGTTCTTGCACAACCTCCTCCATGGCTGCCATCGCGTAGGATTATATACCATCGAAAGCGCAAATGGCAAGAGTTTCAGGGCGGATCAAGCAAAAACTACAAAAAACATGTGCTGCGCAGCCCCTCGAGCGCGTCGTAGACAGGGCGAAGTCCACGAAAAACGTCTCGAAAGGGGGCATTCAGGTCCTGCCGCGTCTTCATGGAGCTCAGGTGTGGTTTGTTTGAGCAGTCCATGAACGCATCCACCTCCGACAGCAACCCCCTGGCGGTGCTTCGTCGAGGGCAGCAATATACCGCCATCTGATTCCAGAGCTGGGCCCGCGGTAACATCCTTAGGAGGCTGCTCCGATAAACGCGTTTTCAGTAACTCTTCCGCCTGGTTCCGGGGTGTCAAACCGCCGAAAACGTTGCTCCTGTGTTCGCAGCAACGTTCTGCTTGAGCAAGCCTGGGCGCTTAAGTTCCGCCCGAATTACGTCATGCTGAACTTGTTCGACCGTCCGGGCGCCTAATAGGATTGATCCTGAATCGATTCCAGCACCACGGCATCCCCGAGGCGTGCGCCTGCAAGACTGAATTAATCCCCGCGAGAGGCTGTGATTTTTGCCGGGTATTGAAGTGCTTGCTATAATGGAACTACAGCGCGACTATGGCACAAGACAATGGGAGGATAACCTTGGCAATTACTCGACGTATAGCAGTGCTCGCAGTCGTCCTGTCTTGCTCGATTGCCTCCGGCGTATGTCGGGCCGCGACCATCACAGTCGACGTGCCGGCCCAGGCTGTGAAATCCGACGACGAAAAACTGCAGACGCGCTGGATGAAGTACAAGACGGAACAGGTCGGTGCGTTCATTCAGAACACGACGCTTGAACCACGGGATGTTCTGGTCAAGATAGTCGGCCTCAAGGACCAGCGATACGACGTCTACATTAACACGAAGTATGTCGGCGTTCAGACCGCTAGAGAGCTCGAAACCGGGATTCGGCTGACCCTCGCAGGTAGGGTGGTAGATCCCGACATGATGCTGTGCCTGACGAAGGTTCAGCCGATGGTAGACGCCGAATACCTTCGCCTCCGCACTATTAGCAGCCCCGAACCCGCTCGAGTATGCGCCACGCTCCAGCAAGCTATAGGCTGGGTACGCTCCGCAATCAACGCAGAAAAGTTTCATCGCTCGGCATCGGTCGTCGTCAACCCGGAGGGGCGAGCTCTGGAACCGATCCAGGCCGCTACCCGGTTGGAGGCGGACGAGACAATATCCGCAGCGACGCGCGCGTGCAACCTTCTGCAGCAGGCCAGAGCTCGCATGGCAGCCGTAATCAACGACCCCGACCTTCGGGACTCGGCGGTCACTTCGATGACCCCGGTTGACTTCAGCACAAGCTTCGTAGCAAGGAATGGCAGGCCGCATGTGGAAGCCGTAATTACCAACTACTGCAACCTGCCCATCAGCGGCAAGATTATGGCAGCCGTACCGAAGGGCTGGAAGTGGAACGCCCAGAATACCACATTTTCGGACCTAAAGACTGGACGGACTTTCAGACTCGCGCTCGACCTTGTGCCGGCGTCACCCGGGGCAGCGGTGCCGGACGGACTGAAGATGACTGCCCTGATTAGGGTGGTTCAAGAATCTTATCGCGCCGAGTATCGGATCAGGACACTGGCTCGGACTCCAAACCTGGAATCAGCTCTGAGAGTTCCTCCAGGATATACGCCACCGCCGAGTCCTGCTCCACAACCGGCCTCCGCAACGTCCAAATCGCCTGAGACCAAACCGTGATATCCCATCGGGGCTTTCCCATCGTTTCGTCCAGAGGGTCCGCGGACAATGATACCCATCGTGGACGCGCCCTTCGGACTTGAGACTGACTTCACATCACGTTGATTGAAAGGAAGCAATTGAGCGACACACTTGGCTTGCTGCGGGCCGCGCTGTCCGATCCGGGACTGGTGCAATCGTTTTCCGGAGTACGGACGCTTTTCGGGTTGGGGCCCGGTGTATCGAAAGAGCTCAGTGTACTTGCTACAGCGTACGCGTGGTGCTATGCCCGCGAGGTGCTGGGTGAGGGCGAGGCCGTTCTGCTGATTGGACGCGACCCGCGGCCGACAGGAGAAAACGTTTCCCGTGCGCTGGCCCGTGGGTTCCTGGCCGGCGCGGCGGCCTGTGGAACGGAGCTTCGAATCGTCGATCTCGGAATCATCACGACTCCGCTGGCCCAGACTGCAGTTCGAGCGCTGAATGCCGCCGGCGGGGTCGTGGTCACGGCCAGCCACAACCCCCTCGAACACAACGGGTTCAAGTTCCTGACCGGTGCGACGCCGCGAGTAGGAACATCGCCTGCTGAAATCCGGACAGAGTCCAAATCCGGGCGGGCCCCCGCGGGCGCGCTTCTCTCGGCGCCCCAAATGGGAGCGATCATCGCGCGTGTGCGCAAGCTTGCGGAGGGGCAGGAAGCGGACCTGTTTGAGAGAACAGTTGGGGCTATTGACCCACACGCTCTCGATCTTGCGCTCAATGGTCACGACCACGATTCTCCCCGCGTCAAAGCCGAACGCGCTTATCTAGACGACATCGGTCGTGACTGGGGAATCGTGCCGCATTGTCTGAAGCCACTTACGCTCGGCCCAGCGCTGCTTGATCCGAACGGCGGCGCGGGGTCAGGGGTTGATGCCCGGGTTCTGGAGCATTTTGGGGTTCGGACGATCGAAATCAACGCGGAACTCGGTTTTCCCGAGCACGGCATCGACACCGACGGCACGGATCCGGCGAGCGGTCGGCACATGCTCCTGCGCGTTGCGAGGGCGGCCGCGCGGCACGGGGCACGGTTCGGGGTTGCTTTCGATTACGACGCTGACCGTGGTAACCTGGTGCTGCCTGGATCCGACGAGTCGGCCATCATCCCGCCGCAACGCGTCGCCTCTTTCAACCTGGCGTTCGCGCTGGCTCGGCGCAGGCTGATCGGCAGGCAAGAAGGGCCGCTTGCGGTCGTGCTCTCCGATGCCACCTCGCTCGCCTCCGTCCGTGTGGCAGAGGCATTCGGTGCCCGAGTCTTCCTTGTCGAGACGGGCGAGATCAACGTGGTGACGAAGATGAGCCGACTGCGCGAAGAAGGCTACGACGTGCCGGTAGGGGTTGAGGGCGCGAACGGTGGGACGGTGTTCGGCACGAGCACATGCCGGGACGGTCTTCAGGTCGCACTCGCTGCAGCACTTGCGGAGTCGCAGGTCGAGGTTGCCGAAGAGTGGCTGCGCGTCGCATCCGCCGCCCAGCTTTCCGCGGCTACGTCGGACCAAGGCCGGGGCCTAGCGGATCTGATCAGGTCAGTCCCGGCCAACTCGAACGTGATGTATCGTCTTTCGGCGCCGCCGGTGTCTCACGGAGAACTCAAGCGGCGCGTAGAGGCGGAGTTTATGCGAACCGTCTGGCCGCAGTTGTCAGGCCGATTCGAGAACTATGAATTTGAGAATTTCGAGGGCACGGAACGTGTCACCGAACGGACCGGCGAGGAAACCGGAGGGTGGCGCGTGCTGCTCACAGGACCGAGCCGCCGGGCTTTCGTCTTCCTCAGGGGATCCCGTACCGAGGCCGGAGTGTGGCGGATGATCGTCGACTGCGACGACCCGGATGATTTTGCAATACTCGAACCTCTCGCTCGCAACCTGTTTGCGGCCTGCAGCTCGTAGCCTGCCGCGAGCTATATTGTCTGCCGAAACTCGTTTTTCGGTCTCGTTCCCCGCAGGCTGTTGCGATAGGCCCGTTCTCGGCGATTTTGCGGCTTAGATGAGAGGCGTCGAATCGCCTATAACACCGGGTTTGCGGTTCTACCGCAGCAATGTTGCGCCCGGAGCTCATGCTCGGAAAGTTTCAGTCAGGCAGGAAACGAAGCCGCGCTCGGAGAAGCAAGCAGGGTAGGGCTGCTGCGAGAGTGCGTTTTTCGAGACGGTTCAGTTTCGCGGGAATGACGTCATGCTGAACTTGTTTCAGCATCCAAGCGCCGAAGGGATGGATCCTGAATCGAGTTCAGGATGACGCGGTCCTGGGCTTGTGAGCCCCCAAGAGTGAACTGACACGCGTTTTCGGCGCGGTTGAGGGGCTCTAAACTGCCGAAAAGGCCGGTTTAGCGTTCAATCGCATCAACCTCAGAATCGCTGAAGCAATCAAGGTATAATACCGCATCTATGAAACGTGTCGCCGTCCTTACAAGTGGTGGTGACGCGCCGGGTATGAACGCCTGCGTGCGTGCCGTAGTGCGCTACGGCCTCGCGGCGGGCGCGCAAGTGTACGGCGTCCGGCGCGGATATGAGGGATTGATCGCCAACGACATAGTCGAGCTGGACTCCCGCTCTGTCGCCGGCGTGATACGGTCGGGTGGGACTATGCTGCTGAGCGCTCGGTGCGAGGAGTTCAAGACCGATGCTGGCCGGGCGAGGGCGCTGGAGGTCCTGCGAGGTTGGGACATCGACGGCCTTGTCGTGATAGGCGGAGATGGCAGTCTGCGCGGTGCGCTGGCACTTCACGAGAGCGGCTTCCGCGTCGTGGGCGTCCCGGCTTCGATCGACAACGACATCCCGGAAACCGAAATGGCTATCGGGGTCGACACCGCGCTGAACACTATTCTGGAGGCGATGGACAAGATCAAGGATACCGCGACCGCCCACCAGCGCGCCTTTATTATCGAGGTTATGGGCAGGAGCCACGGCTACCTCGCACTGACCGCGGGCATCGCGGGCGGCGCGGAGAAGGTAGTACTGCCGAATACGATGATCGACCGGCAGGAGGTCATCGAGGAGGTCAGGTCGGCGTTTCTGCGCGGCAAACCACATTTCATTGTTGTAGCTGCCGAGGGGGCCTCTACGCCTGAGAAGGGTATTACGGAGATACTGTCAGAATATATAAGAGAGTCCGGCCACGAGCCGCGGAGCACAGTGCTGGGGCATGTCCAGCGCGGAGGCAGTCCGACCTGCTTCGACCGGCTCCTCGGCACGCGCTTCGGGGCGGCTGCGGTGGATAACCTCATGGCTGGAAGGACAGGGGTGATGGTCGGGCTCAAGGCGGGAGAAATAGTAACCACAGAGCTTACCGCCGTGCTCTCCGGGAGCCCCGAGTTGAACCCGGCGGTCCTGCGTTTGGCCGAGCCTTTGTCTCACTGAGCGCATCCGCAGATCACACAGCACAAGTGATGAATCGCAAATGAAGCCATCTCCTAGTCCGGGCAACAGCATATCGATTCGGCTCAGGTATCCCAACATTATCGGGAAACTTGCCGAGGTTACGCGCGCCATTGCCGACGCAGGCGGCAGCATCGGCAACGTAGACCTGATCGCCTCTGACAGAACGCACATCACGCGCGAGATAGCGGTAGATACGGTCGGTGGGGATCACCCGGACCGCATCGTTGCGTCGGTCAAGGCCCTCGACGGGGTCGAGGTGCTCGAGGTATACGATCGCACGTTCAAGCTCCACGAGGGTGGGAAGCTGGACGTGGTATCGAAGACGCCGCTACGGGACTACGTAGACCTCTCAATGGCCTACACGCCCGGGGTTGCCCGCATCTGCCAGGCGGTGCACAAAGATCCGTCTGCTGCTCGCGATTACACAATCAGACGGACTACGGTTGGAATCGTCACGGACGGCTCGGCTGTCCTGGGCCTGGGCAACATCGGGGCGCTTGCGGCGCTGCCGGTGATGGAGGGAAAGGCTGTTCTCTTCAAGGAGTTCGGGCACGTCAACGCTTTCCCCGTGTGCATCGACACAACCGACCCGGACACGCTCTTCGAGTGCGCCCGTGCGGTCGCGGTCACGTTCGGAGGGATAAACCTGGAGGACATTGCCGCCCCCGTTTGTTTCGAGATCGAGCGAAAACTGACCGAGGCCGTTGATATCCCAGTATTCCACGACGATCAGCATGGTACCGCGGTGGTCGTCGGGGCGGCATTTGTCAATGCGGTCAAGTTCACGGGCAAGGATCCCGGAAACATGCGGGTGGTGATCTCGGGCGCCGGTGCGGCCGGAGTCGCCTGCACCAGGGCACTCTACGATCTTGGGGTGGGGGACGTAGTCGCCTGTGACCGACAGGGGACCCTGTATCGAGGCCGCCCCGGAATGAACGCGTCCAAAGAATGGCTCGCGAGGATCTCCAATCGCGAGAACATCAAGGGGACGCTCAAGGAAGCCCTAGTAGGTGCGGACCTGTTCCTCGGTGTATCGGGTCCGAACTTGCTCTCGGGCAAAGACATACGCCGAATGGCCCCGGACCCCATCATATTCGCGCTCTCCAACCCCACTCCGGAGGTGCCGCCCGAGCAGGTGATGGACTACGCCTCCGTGGTCGCTACCGGCAGGTCAGACTACCCCAATCAGATAAACAACGTCCTGTGTTTCCCGGGCCTCTTCCGGGGCCTGCTCGAGTGCGGTGCGAAACGTGTTACTCGGGAGATGTTGACAGCCGCTGCGCGCGCGATTGCATCCGTTATCCCCGAGGAGGAACTGAGAGCAGACTACATAATCCCTAGCCCGTTCAACCGACTGGTGGCTGAGTCGGTCGCCAATGCGGTGATCAATGTAGCTGCCGACAACAGCTTGCCCAGAACGCCTATCTACTTCGAGTTTTGATTGTGGGCGCCCTTTGTCGGCTTGGTTGCACTGAGGCTTTGTTGTGAATAGCGTTAATCGGGCGCGGCCATCTGAAGCCGCGCCCGATGCTCATATCCGCGTTCTTGTTGTCCGGATTGCGTCAGCGTCTGCGACGAAGAATGAATCCCACGAGACCTGCCAATCCGGTTGAAAGGGCAACCATGCTGCCGGGCTCGGGTACGGTAGAAATCTCGAACGCCAGGTCCCAGCTCAAGCCGTCGGGCCCGTAGATGGGCGACCATCCCGTGCCGTCGAAGCCCCGAACCGCGTCGTCCTGGAAATAGTGGGGCCTGGTCTTCCATCCCCACTCCTGGAAAACGCCGCCGGGCTCTATCGCCCGGATGCTCAGCCAGAGAATGGTATTGTCGCCGGGCTGGTAGAACCAGTCCGTCGGCGGCAGATAAACGTTATACTGGAAAGTCGCCTCGGTCGGCGGAGTTCCTGGGAGCGATATGTCCCAGCCGACGAAGTCTCAGTGAACTGGGTGGTCTGGAACTGCCAGATCAACTGCCCCGGACGGCTGTAGTCGACCCCTGGTTGGACGGGAATGTCCGTGTAGATACCGAACCAGAATCCAAGTACTTTGCTGGGCGGTTGGTACGGTTCTTTCCAGTCGATGTACGAACCCCACCAGTGGAAGTCAGTGACAGGAAGCCTGTCTTTGCATTGCCAGTCGTCAGCCACCTGTGGACCGCCGCCCCAGGGTCCTATGAACGAAACTTCGTCCCAGCCCCAGTAAAGTGGCGTTCCGTCCGGTGCTGTCCCAATTTGATATATGGGCTGGGACCACTTCATCGGCTGCGTGGGCGGGACCGCGTGCGCAGCCTGCACGATCAGGCCTACCATTGCGAGCACTATTGCCGCGTGCACTGTGCGGTTCATCTTATTCTCCTCCCGTAGGTTGTCCGAGTGCCTCGCTCCGAGGTTGCTGCGATAGGAGTCAAGTCCGGCATTTTCGCGATTCGACTATCTTCAGCCCAGCGGGATAGTCTGGCAAACGCCCCTTTCGCAACATTCTACTCTCGCCCACGCCACCCGCAGAAATCTACTTACTTGATCCGCGTCAACACCACCTCCTGTTGGCGTTTGGTCAGGAGCAGCTCGTTTCCCTAGTTTTTCAAACCTTATTGCGCCGCTTGCTCCGGACTAGTCGCGACTTGTTTTTCCACAAAGTATACCCGCATCCGCCTTGTATAAAACCTTGTCTGACTCAGCGTATTCAGGGTGATTCGTGATCCTGGGCGCTATGTCGGCCCTTGCCGACAGGACTCCCGGCAGAGGGAAGGATTGGCTAGAGATATTATTGAATCAACACACGACGCAAGATCGAGGTTATTGCGGTAGAACGCAAACCCGGCATTTTCGGCAACGCGATGCTCCTGAACAGATAGGGAGGATCGTCGGAGTGAGCACCTATCCCAACAACCTGATGCAACATCGCATCGGCGGCCTGAATGCGCCGCGTGGATGAGGCGAGCAATATGAGAAATGTTACACTAGTGCTTCTCGCCGTGTGCTGCCTCGCCATACCGCCGTTTGCCCGCGCGTCGACCGGTTACGACCTGCTGGAATTGGGCTCACTTGGCGGACGGGAAAGTTGGGCACTCGGTATCAACAACAATGGTGCCGTGGTCGGCTGCGCTGTAGACGGGAACGGACGCCAGCGGGCTTTCTTGTGGACCCCAGAGGGCGGCATGACGGACCTAGGCACCCTGGGTGGAGCAAACGCCGCTGCGCTCGGCATAAACGATTTCGGCGAGATTGTCGGCTGGTCCGAAACCGCGGACGGAGCGCGCCACGCGTTTCTCCGAACGACGGAGTTGGAGATGGTAGACCTGGGCGTATTGCCGGGTGACGCATCCAGCGAATCCTCTGCCGTAGCGGACATAGTTGTAGGCACCAGCACAAGCAGCAGCGGGGCTATGCACGCGTTCTACTGGAGCGTGGACACCAACCAGGTAGCGCTCGCGACGCTGGTCCCCGGGGGTGCTGCCCAGGCGTTCGACGTCAACCGCGCGGGCTACATCGTCGGCAGTTCTAATGACGCCGCCAGCGTCCCGCGTGCGGTCCTCTGGCATCTGGACGGAACAGTGCAGGAATTGGGCACGCTCGGTGGCGCAACGAACTGCGCTTACGGAATCAACGAAGCCGGCCTTGTGGTAGGGGAGTCCGCAGATGCATCAGGCCGGCTTCGCGCGTTCTGCTGGCTCCAAGGGATCGGAATTCACGCTCTACCCGAACCTCGCGGGGCAACCGCGGCCCGGGCAAGCTGCGTCAACAACTCTTATCAGGCGGCGGGGTTCGCCGTAAGTGCGGCCAGTCGGGCAGTCCTATGGAATCTGACGCGGGATTTCGCGAAGGGAATCCGCGCACGTGTCATCGTTCTTCCGGTCCCCCGGGAAACAGTCGAGAGCGTAGCGACAGCCATCAACGATGGAGGGCTCGTGGCAGGCTATTACACGGCCGCCGACGGGCGCAGGCAAGCCGTTGTTTGGCGGCCGTCTGCCGCAAAGCGAGCCGTAGTGTCGATGGCGCTCACCGGGGGGCTCTTTGTGCCTGTGAGCGCGGCGACGCGAAAAGAGTTCACCAACACCTGGCTGCGCGTAGCATTGCAGCCTTTCCAACGGGAAAGGAGCACGGTCCCGCATTTCACTGCCGAGAGCGCCGCGTTTAGGCTTGACGGCCCTACGAGCGTCCGACTCTACGACATAACGTTCGGCCTGGAAAAAGGTCTTGCGGCCGGGCCGGTTGCACAGTCGTACGTAGCGCTGCGCGGCGGGCCGTGCTACGGCAAGCTAGATCGCCAGGCCGCAGGCAGGCACGAGACCAAATGGGGACTCAACCTTAACGCGGCATATGGTATCATATTTCTCCGCAGCCTTTATGCGGAGGTTCGATACGATTATTTCAGCCGCTTCGCGGGCATCGATTTCAGCGGACTGTCGTTGTCCGCAGGCGTTCGGTTGTTCGATCTGCCTCGCTAGGGTGTTAGCTTGACGGCCGCGCGCCGCCGCCTCACAATCTGCGCCGAGGCCAGGCCGGTGCACGCAAGCGACAGCGACACTAGGCTGCCCGGCTCGGGAATCGGCTCCGGTGGTGCAGCCTTGCGCGTGTGAACAAACTGCAGCCCGGCGAGCGCGGGCACCACGGCTTCGGCGATCTGCATGAAAGATGGAGCGCTCAGGCCATCTGTAACCGGTTCGAAGGCCACCTCAACCGCACGCGCAGTGACCTCTTCGGGCACCTCGACTATCTCGGGACCCACGGATGCCGCAGGCGGGATCATCTCCTCGGTGGGAGCTGCTTCAGGAGGCAGCACGCTTGTCGTCCCACGGACTTTCGTTTTCACAGGCGGCAGCGTTCGAGTCACCGGATTGCCGCAGTCGGTCTCTACCAGCAAGTCACCCCCAAGTGTGGCGAACACCTGTCTGCCTGCGGACAACACGCGCTGCTTGGAAGCTATCTTACCATGCTTCGAAATGAAATACGTCCTCACCTTGATCGGGGCCTTGAGGGTGATTACCTGCAGATTGTCCCTGAAATAGGTTGCCAACTTGTCAGGCGACGTGTTGAAATGTTGGGCATAACGCGCCGCGACGGTAGGGTCGGTCACAATCTGACCGACGAGGTCATCCACGGTCTGCACGGAGTACCGCACGAATGACCCTGCCCTTGCGGGCCTCCTCAGCGCGGCGTCGGACGACGCGCACAGCCCAAGAACAAGCGCTGCCAGCGCTGAAATAGACAAGACTCGCTGCATTCTCATGTTTCCTCCGGCGGAGGGAACGCGTTTGCCCGAGCAATCCAGCAACCAGGGCCCGACGGCTCGCACGTTCCTCAGGTGCGTGGTCCCTCCATAGAAATCTGCTGCACAAACTGTGCCACTCAAAAGGGATGATCACCCGACCCTCCGGCTGAGCCGGCGGGACGGATTGGGGGTGGGGGAGGGGCTTGTTTGATTACCACCGAACCCCCGAAAATGCCGGGGTTGTGTCCTGTCGGAGCGACCTCACAGGCCAGGTTTGACGAGATACGATGGGCGTGTTATACTGAAACCGATGTGAACACTGAGGAGGTCCTGGCGTGCCCAAGAAGATATTGGCTGTTGACGACGAGAAGCACATTGTCCGCCTGGTTCAGGTGAACCTGGAGCGAGCCGGCTACACCGTAGTCACTGCAAATGATGGGAAAGAAGCCCTGGAAAAGGTCCAAACCGAAAACCCGGACCTTGTCGTACTGGACGTGATGATGCCGTATATGGACGGCTTCGAGGTGCTCCAGAATCTTCGCAGGAACCCGGCTACCCGCGACATCCCCGTCATTATGTTAACCGCGAAGGCTCAGGACGCCGACGTTTTCAAGGGCTGGCAGTCCGGCGTTGACTGCTACCTGACCAAGCCGTTCAACCCGATGGAGCTGCTCAGCTTCGTCAAGCGCATCTTCGACTCCATGGACGGCGGTCCTGGTGGAGACAAGCGATACGAAATCAACCTCTGAAACGAGCACTGCCGAAACGCAAAGGCCTCGTATTCAGATGAACCGGGAGCAACCCACTTGGCGGATAGGAAATCCATTGCATTAGCTGTTGGAGTCGCCGTCGGAGCTGGCGCTGTGGCGACTGCGATCGCGATTTATACCGCGCGCCATCGAGATACACACCCGCGCGACGTAGACGCAATAGTTGAAGCGGCCAAAGAAACCGTCCGAAAACTCGACGACGCCCTGGAGCTTTTACGCAAGAACAGTGAGCCCGCGTCAGCGCAACAGTAAGCATCCTTAGCGTTCAGACGGTCCGAACCGCATAGCGCTACCTCCGTTATCAGTTCAGCATTCTTGCGCGAAACCGCACGTCAGTTCGCCAGCCTCGACTCGTCTGAAGATTATGCCCTTAGAGGCCTCGATGCTGAACCAAGTTCAGCACGACGTGATTCGTGGCGAACTGAACTCTCTATGTTTTGCGACCTATATTCGTTGCGTGACACTGGGGCGCCGAGGCTAGGCGCCCTAACTAAAATGTCGTCCCGGGGCGTCACGCGCGATAAGATATGTTATGTTAACCGCTGCTTCCCAAACGATTCCGGAGCTTCCCTCCTCCTGTCGATTTGGTTTACTTGGCGTCTCGGGAAGTGAAATCACGACCGAACCATACTGCTGCAAAAGGTTCAACACAGCCTGTGGTGGGCCCTGTCATGTTTATGTTCGTCGAAATGAGAACGAAGCGAGTGATGCTCAGAGCCTGATGTTGAGGGGTTCACCGTCGGCGGGACAGCGTCCGTGATCGTCCACACTCAGTACCTGGACCTGGTATCCGTATCTACGCACGGCCAGCGCGCCGCATCGTGGACAGTAGGTGTTCTCGCCAGTGTCCGAGCGTATGTTTCCCAGGTACACGAACTTCAAGCCGGCTTCTTTCCCTGTGGCAACGGCGCGGTCGAGGGTTTCGGGCGGCGTGGGTGGAAGATGCGAAAGCTTTCCGTAAGGGAAGAACCTGCTGATATGCCAGGGCGTGTCAGCGCCGAGGTTCTCGGCGATCCAACGCGCTGTTTGCGACAGATTTTCTTGGCTGTCGTTCCAGCCGGGGATTACATTCGTGACGCATTCGACGTGCATATGCCACTGTTCCCTGGCACGCCGGGCGACGTCCAGTATCCCGCGCCACTCAGGAATCTTGATCAACTCCTTATAAAACCGATCCTCCATGCTCTTGATATCGACGCGGTAGACGTCGAGATAGGGGGCTATAAGATCGAGCGCTTCCGGGGTCGCGTAGCCGTTGGTTACGTAGACCGTGTAAAGGCCGGCTGTCTTACAGAGCCTGGCGCCATCTAGGGTGTAGTTCAGCCAGATGGCGGGTTCATTGTATGTCCAGGCGACCCCCTCACACCGGTGTCTCCGGGCCAACTCAACCAGCATCTCAGGTGTCACTCCCGTACTGCACGAGCGCCGGCCGGACGCCAGTGCGTCTGCGTAGGCTATCTCCCAATTCTGACAGAAAACGCACCGGAAATTACACCCGAGGCTACCAACCGAGAAGCACAGGCTGCCGGGTTTGTAATGGAATACGGGCTTCTTCTCTATCGGATCCGCTGCGGCTGACGATACGACGCCGTAGATGGTTGTGAAAAGCACGCCGGCACGATTGACGACGGTTCGGCAGTGCCCTACCCCACCCGCGGCGATCCGGCAGCGCCACTGACACATTGCGCACCGCGCGCGTGCGTCGCCGAGGTTTTCCTGGAGGACTACCTCTTTGAGCGCGCCAGCAGATCTCAAGCTTTCGATTGTGCGATCGTCGACGTTAGTGCTTGCCATATGCTTTCACCTTCAGGCTGTTACGCTTGGCGCCCTTTCCGGCGGTTCCGCTTAGTCAAGGAGTGTCGAATCGCCGAGACGCCCGGTTTAGGTTCTCTCGCAACAACTTCCCTTTCGGTTGCGCCGATTTTCGCAAATCTTTATCAAATTTGTCCCCTCGAACCGCTCGGATTCGCGGCCAATAATACGTGTGTGAGTAGCGCAGACCCGCAGCAATCCCAAAGAA
This sequence comes from Armatimonadota bacterium, assembly GCA_049969195.1. Lineage (GTDB taxonomy): Bacteria > Armatimonadota > UBA5829 > UBA5829 > UBA5829 > CALJES01. Next base: position 2,154 of record JBMFPI010000006.1, on the reverse strand, counting down.
AGCGCAAGAGGCTCGATGCCGTCCTTGAAGTGCTCGCGCTTCTGGATGCCGAGCCAACAGTCGAAACGGCATCTGAGCGCATCAGTGAGATCATCTGCCGGAATACCAGCGCTCGCTCGGCCATCTTGTGTCTTCGCGACGGCCTTTCGCATGACCTTCGCAAGAAGAAGCGGGACAATCCGGTAGCAGCGGCCGTCGAGGGTGGTCGAGTTACGTGTTGTGCGCCTGAGCAAGTTGACCCCGCGGTGCGCGCGCTGATGCCCGAAGCGAATTCATTCACCCTTGTCCCGATGCTTCGTTCGGACTGCTCGAGCGGCGCAATCGTTGTCGGCGCGGCTGAGCCGCTCTCGGAAGACGATATCGACTTCGTCTCGACCGTTGCCCGACTGGCCGCATGCGTATTGCCCATCCTGCAAACCGATGTCAGTCACCTGGCCAAGCTCAAGCGTGCGGTCACCGCCCTGTCACGCCTGGGCGTCAACGCCAATCTTGATGCCGTCCGAGACACAGCGGTCCAGACAGCCGCAGAAGCGCTGGAAACCGATTTGGTGGCTTTGTTTACCATCGATCCCGTCAGCGGCGGTGTGGAATGCCGACGCACGAGTGGGGTTTCCGAGTCCCTGTGCGCAGCTTTCTGGGAACGTTTCGGTCATCTCGCCATTGACCGTGAGCAAGAAGAGGCTTGCTTGGTACACCAGGCCGACCAGGGTTCCGCAGGCGACACCAAGAATCAGGCGCTCGAAGACTGCGGCGTCCGTACGGTTCTGGCCTGTCCGACAAGACCCGAATCGGGCACCAGCGGCGTGCTTGCTGCATTCTATACTTCGGCCGGCGAACCAGCAGACATTCGAGCTGTGATACTTGAATCCATCGCTGTGCAGACATCCGCGGCGATTTCGTACGTGCTTGCGCTCGAGCAGTCTCGCTGTCTGCTGGATGACCTCGCCGGGGCGAACCGCGAGCTGTCCGTCCAGGCGACCTGCGACGGTCTCACTGGTCTGCCGAACCACAGGAGTCTTCAGCAAAAGCTCAGCGAGCTGTGCGCCAGATCAAGCTCAAACCCAGACCGGCGCGTCTTCAGCGTCGCGATGCTTGATGTGGATCATTTCAAGTTCTACAACGACGCGCATGGGCACCAGGAAGGCGATGCGGCGCTGCAGGCCGTTGCGAAACTCATAGCTTCTGGCCTCAGGCGAAACGACTTCGCAGCACGATATGGGGGCGAGGAGTTTGCCCTTGTCCTTGCCGACGTAGGCAAGGCGGGCGCCGTTGCCGTTGCAGAGCGCATTCGCCAGGCAGTTGCAGAGCACCCGTTTCCAAAGGGTCGTCTTACGGTCAGCCTTGGGGTGTCGGAGTACCCGTCTGACGGCTCAACGCCAGGCGAAATCATCGAGCGCGCCGACCGAGCGCTTTATCACGCCAAGATCACGGGACGCAATCGCGTGGTCGCCTGGGGCAGCCCGGGAACAATCGTTTCCGAGGAGGATTCGGAAAACCAGGACGACAAGAAGCCGAACAGAACGGTGCTGCTGGTGGAACTTCAGAACCGCGGGACCCCGCTGCAGAATATGCTGCCCTCTGATACTTATACCGTCGATGTGTCAGGCGGAATCGAGGCTGCCGCCGAGGTGCTCAAGACACGTCGTTACGATATCGTCCTGGTCTCCGGCAAGGGCCGCTCAGAAGATCACAAGTGTCTGAGCACCATCAGGGCGATGCACCCGAATATGCCCCTGGTTCTGATAACCAGCGATCTCTCCGTGGAAGCGAGCCGCGACGCGCTCCGCAGTGGGGCATCAGACGTGTTCCTTCGGCCGACCAATCCCGGCGAGCTGCCGCTGGTAATCGAACGGAATCTCGAGCGCATGAGGGTCGAGAGACAGCGGCTTGCGGAAAGAAGCACCGGGGTAATGCTTCAGGCCATCAACGCTCTGGTAGCCGCCATTGACGCAAAGGATCCGTTCACGGCGGGACATAGCAGTCGCGTAACGTCCCTTGCATTGAGCATAGCAGATCAGTTCCGGATATCCAGCGAGGAGCGCTGGGCCCTTGAACTGGCCGCCAGGCTCCATGACATAGGCAAGCTGGGCCTGCCCGATAGCGCGCTCAACAAACAGTCGGAATTGTCCGACGAAGAATGGAAAGCAATGCGGG